>DATNLV010000594.1:0-9615 GCA_035602665.1 Bryobacteraceae bacterium
TTGTAGACCCCCGCATCCAGGTTCCACCAGCCCGGCCCGCGGAAGGCGTCGCGTCCCGACATGGGCGCAAACGGGCTGCCCGGCGCGTACGTCATCTGCACGTGCGTGATCGAGTCGGTTGGGAAGGTGATGTACGCAAATGTGTTGGGAGTCTCTGACGACGCGACCAGGCCATTGCCGGTGGTCGGAACCGGCCCGTTGAACGTGGCCCGCGGCGTGATATACGCGTTTGTCTGCACCGAGCTATCGAACACGCTGAACGGCGTGCCGCTGTGAGCGGTGAAGACCGGATTGATGCTCCACCCTTTCAGCAAATACGACAGCGCGGTCGAATGCACGGGCGCGGGGATACGCCAGCTGCCCGCGAGATTGAACCGCTGCGGCAGGTCGAATTCGGCGTTGCCGCGATCCATGTTCGGGTTGAACGGATTCTCGAGCCCCACCACGAACCATCCGTTATTGACCGTGATGTTGCTTGAGTAGAGGCCCGCGGTAGCTGCCTCGAAGAAGGTCGAGCTCATGTTGTCGATGGCGTGCGACCAGGTATAGTTAGCCGTCAGATCGAGGCCCACACTCTCGAAATTGCGCAGAGTCACGCGCGTGTTCAGGCTGTGGTAAATCGAGAATCCCTGGTTGCCCCGGTAGCCCACGCCCGGGCCCCATGCGGAGTTGAGCGGCGAGTCGCAGGCGCCTTTGGGGCCGGTGCAGGGCATCCCCAGGATCTGGTTGCCGAATCCGGGCTGGTTCGGGTACGCGATGGTGTAAAGGTCGACGCCCTTGGAGCCGCTGTACTCGATGGCCACCACGGCGCTTCGCCCGAACTCGTGCTCGATCGATGCGCTCCAGGTGTGGGCATACGCCGTCTTGATGTTCGGATCGACGATGCGCGCGCCCACCGTGGGGAGCGGCAAGGTTCCCGAGCTGCCCGCCAGCGGTCCGAAGTTGTCGTTCGAGACGGGACCCGAGACGTCCAGCACCGCGTAGTTGGGCGGATTCTGAATCATGTTGAATGTGACGTTCCCGAAGTTCCGCTCATAGCCGATGCCGTAGCCGCCGCGAAAGCTCGTCTTGCCGTCGCCGAAAACGTCCCAGGCCGCGCCCACGCGCGGGGCAAAGTCCTTCCAGTCGGGCTTCCAGAGCTGCCCGACGGAACTCTGCGACGCCAGTTGCATGGTGCCCGTATTGATGTACTGGGCCAGCACGGGATCGGCGAATCCGATTCCCGAGGCGTAGAAATTCGAATCCAGGGCCGGGTTGCCGTTGTGCTGCACGCCGAAGTGTTCCCAGCGCAGCCCCAGGTTCAGGGTCAGGCGCGGCTTCACCTTCCAGGCGTCCTGGACGTAAAGCGCCTCTTCCTTATACCGGTTGCTGCGGCTGAAGTCCGGCGAACTGACCGGCAGCGTGACATTGCAGTTGTTCGGGTTCACCGCACAGGGGTATTTCCCCTGCGGATTCACCGCCACCAGAATGTCGTTGTACTGGCCGGCCAGCATGGCGCTCAGGGCTCCGCCGAGGCTTGAATCCGCGCTCAGTCCGTCCACCGCGGTCTGATAAGCGGCGTAGGTGCGGTTGTCGCGAAGATACTCGAAGGTTCCGCCGAAGCGCAGCATGTGCGTCCCGCGAGTCCAGCTCATATCCTCGTAAAACTGCGCGATGTTCTGCGGGCCGCCGAAAGCGCCGCCGTTGCCGGGCGTGAATGGGTTGTAGCCCGGGAACGCGATGGAATCCGAGCCAATGTTGACCGCGCCGGCCACGTTGGCGTACATGGTCGGTGCCAGGCCGCGCTGTGGAGTGGTGCCTTGCTGCAGATTGGTCAAGCGGTTGAATACGATCTTGCTCTGTGAAGTCAAAGTCGACGAGAACGTGTGAATGACGGACGCCAGGAAGTTGTGGTTGAAGAAGGTCTCTCCCAGATCGTAATTGGCATAGGGACTGTTGGACAGGAAGCCCGCCTGGTCCCCTTCGCTGTAGAGTGCGTACCGGCCGTAGATTTGGGTCTTATCCGAAAGGTTGTAGTCGATCCGATTGAACGTATCCCAGGTGTTCTGGGGCGCTCCGCCGCCCGAATCGGTCGGCGTGCTGTACGCCACATGCGAGAACAGCGGGGTGGTCATCGGGAGGCTGGCGCACGGCAGGTTGTTGCCGTTTGCGTCCTTGCAGGGGTCTTGGCCCAGGATGTTCGTTAGATCAGATCGGGATACCGTGCCGAGCATGGTGGCGCTCGAGCGCAGTTGCCCGTAGGCGTTGAAGAACGCCTGCACGTTGGCTGGCGTTTGCGCGATCAGGCCCGGAGTCGGAACCCAGGCCACAACCTCTCCGTTGCTGCGCACCCGGGTCCACTCCGTATCGCTGAAGAAGAACAGCTTGTTCTTTATGATCGGGCCGCCGACCGAATAGCCGAACTGGTTTCGCGTGAACACCGACTCCGGAATGCCCAGCGAGTTGTTCTCGAAGCTGTTCGACGAAAGACCCGACACCCGGTTGAACTCGTAGGCCGTGCCATGAAACTCATTGCTCCCGCTCTTCGAGGCCACGTTCACGATTCCGCCCGAGGCGCGCCCGTACTCGGCCGTGAAGTTGCTCGTCAACACCGAGAACTCCCCTACGGCGTCGAGTGGGATCTGCTGGCCGATGTTGCCGTTAAACTCGTCGTTGTTACTGCCGCCATCCAACAGGATGTTGGTGGATGCCTCGCGCTGGCCGTTGATGGCAAAGCCCGCGCCGCGCGATCCGATGCCGCCTTCCGAGACGTTGCCCGCCAGCTCCACGAACTGGTATGGGTTCCTGGTGAGGTTCGGAAGTTCGCGTATCTGCGCTTGCGTCACCACGGTGCCCAAGGTCTGGGTTTCCGTATTCACCTCGACGGCGCTTTCCGTCACTTGCACGGTGGTCTCCGTCTTGCCGACTTCCAGACGTATGTCGAGGCCCACGCGCGCCCCGACGGTGACCGTGACTTTCTTCTCAAACGCCTCGAAGCCGGCGGAGCTCGCCCTCACGGCGTACACCCCCGGCAACAGGTTTGTGAACGAGTAGTTGCCGCCGCTTTCGGTCTGCGCAGTCCGCACGGCTCCGGTGTCGGAGGATGTGGCGCTGACGTTGGCATTCGGGACGGCGGCTCCGCTTGGATCCAGAACCGTTCCCGTGATTTGCCCAGTCTCAGTCTGCGCGTACGCTGCCCCCAGGCAGAGCGTGGCGAAAACCGCGGCTAGTTGAAAGTGTTTTGCTAGCTGTAGCATTCTAATCCCCCTGATTTAGCTCGATCATGAAATCCCGGTGCGTGACGGCGCCGGAGCTGCACGGCCCCACGCGCGAGCAGGAACGTTGAGGGAAGCCTACAGAGATGGTCCCACCTGGCATCCGCGCCCCCCCAAAAACAATCACTCCCCCGGAATTATCCTGGCCCTCCTTTTGCACGTCGCGTTCCAGAAGCAAGGTGCCTGTAATCAATAGGTTGTGACTTCTGTGGGCTACGGAATTCCAAATCCGGAATCCAAGTTTCAGGAACCTTAATGTTCGACCGGACGCCCCGGACGCTAGGATAGTAATGCAGCCCCGATGGATATCATTGAGTTACAGGCCGTCTCGAAAAAATACCCGATTTATGAGCGGCCCGGCGACCGGCTGCGCGAACTCCTGACCCTGAACCGCCGCTCCTATCACCAGGAGCACTGGGCCGTCCGTGACCTGACCCTGGGCATCCGCCGCGGCGAAACCTTCTGCGTCGTTGGCCAGAACGGTTCCGGCAAGAGCACCCTGCTGCAATTGATCGGTGGCATCCTCACGCCCACGAGCGGACAGGTCCTGGTCCATGGCCGCATCACCGCCCTGCTCGAGCTGGGTTCCGGTTTCAACCCTGAGTATACCGGCCGGGAGAACGTCCATCTCAACGGAGCCATCCTGGGTTTCGCGGCCGGTGAAGTGGATCGCAAGCTCGGCCAGATTCTAGAGTTCGCCGAGATCGGCGAGTTCATCGACCAGCCCGTGCGCACCTACTCGAGCGGCATGCTGGTGCGCCTCGCCTTCGCCGTGGCGGTGCACCTCGATCCCGACATCCTCATCGTGGACGAAGCCCTTTCGGTCGGCGACATCTACTTCCGCCAGCGCTGCATGCGCAAGATTCACGAGATGCGGAACCGCGGAGTGACCATCGTCTATGTCACGCACGACGTCGCCGACGTCAAGTCGCTCGGCCACCGCACGTTGTGGCTCGACCGCGGCCGCATGGCCGCTCTGGGCGATTCCGCCGAGGTCGTCCAGAAGTACCTGACCGCCCTGATCGCCAAGGACGCCCAGCGCCTGCGAAAAGGGCAGGAGCACACCGCCGGCCCGGCAGCCGACTACCGCGAACCCGCCCAGATTGTGACCTCTATCGCCGCCGGCGCCCGCCGCCACGGCGATGCGCGCGGCGAAGTGCTGGGCATCTCCGTGATGGACGATCGCGAACGCCCCATCGACGCCGCGCGCACCCCCGTGCGGCTCTTGGTGAGGATCAGCGTCCGCGCCCGCGAGGCCATCCGGCTCCCCATCGTGGGCCTTCTCATCCGCACCGAAGCGGGAGTGGATTTCACCGGAGCCAACACCGCCAGCGAGGGTGTCGAGATGGCGCCGCTCGAAGCCGGCCAGGCGGCCACTGTCGATTTCCACATCCGCCTGCCCGAGGTCGCCGCCGGCCGCTACAGCTTTGCCCCGGCCATCTGCGACGGCACCCTGCTCGACTTCACCATCTGCGACCTGGCCGAGGACGCCGCCGCGCTCCGCGTGCTGGGCGGCGACGCCCCCGTGCGCGGCAGCATGCGCATCCCCTGCGCCGCCGTCTACGCCGCGGTCACGCGCGCCGATTGACCCATCACCGTGGGGCAGGACTCCAGTCCTGCAAGCGGGTCTCCAGACCCGCCAACCAGCAGGTGCGCGCCATTGACCCGCCTCGCAACCGCTGTTATCCTCTGGACAAAGGCCCGCGCCAGCGGCACTCCCGCGCAGTGCGGTCGGAGGGCGAACATGAAATAGGGGTTCTGGGATCTGGAGTTGTTGGCCAGGCGCTCGGCGCCGGCTTTCTCAAGCACGGCCACGAGGCCATGCTGGGCACGCGCGACCCAAAGAAAAAGGCGGTCGAGGATTGGCTTCGCGCCAACGCGGGAGCCCGTGCCGGCACCTTCGAGGAGACCGCGCGCTTCGGAGAATTGCTGGTGCTGGCGGTGGCCGCGCGCGCCGTCGAAAGCACCATCGAACTGGCTGGGCAGGCGAACTTCGCGGGCAAGACCGTCATCGACACGAACAACCCGATCGCCGACGAGCCGCCCGTGAACGGGGTCCTGAAATTCATCACCGGCCCCAACGAATCGCTCTGCGAGAGGATTCAGAAGAAGATCCCGGCCGCGCGCGTCGTCAAGGCATTCAACAGCGTCGGAGCCCCGCTGATGGTGAACCCGCATTTCTCGCAGGGCGTCCCCACCATGTTCCTGTGCGGCGATAGCGAAGACGCCAAGGCTCAGGTCTCCGGCATTATTAGGCAGTTCGGCTGGGAGCCCTATGACTGCGGCAGCATCGTGTCCGCCCGGGCCCTCGAACCCCTGTGCATGTTGTGGTGCCTGCCTGGATTTCTCCGGAACGACTGGCGGCACGCCTTCAAGGTGCTCACAAGCTGACGGTCACTTGTACGCCACCGCCACCACCCGCTTCGCCCGCGCGTGCTGCTCGTAAGCCCCGGCCGGAGGCGCAATCGTCTCCACCCGCCGGAAGCCCGCCTGCTTCAGCATGAACTCCAGCGCCCGCGGCGACGGGCAGGTCGCGATCGGCGACGCGCCGGCCTCTGTGTTCTCGTTGTAGAACTCTCCCGATTCGTCGATCAGCGCCAGCACGCCCTGATACGGCCGCGTCCACTCCCGCCAGCCCCACTCCGCCGCGCCTTCGACTTCATCGATCACCTGCGTCTCGATCACGCACACCTCGCGCGTCACGCGGCCGATGTTGCGCAGGCACCGCATCGGGTTCTCCAGGTGGTAGAGCAACCCCAGGAACAGGCACAGCTCGAATTCGCCCGTGTCCTCGACGCGCAGATCCTCGCAGTCGCCCTGCCGGAACTCGACGTTCTCGAGGCCCAGCGTCTCGCCCACGAACCGCGCCCGCGCCAGGTTCGCCTCCCGCACATCCACGCCCAGCACGCTCCTGACGCCTTCGCGAGCCAGCGCGACCGAGTAGTATCCCTCATGGCAGCCCACGTCAATCGCCCGGATCTGAGGGAGGCGCGCGCCGAAATGGCCCTTCACGGCCCCCATCACCATCCCCAGCCGCGTCTGGTGTATGGGCAGCACCTCCGGCGGAAGCGCCGACGGCGTGCGCCGCCCCCCGCCTAAATCGAACTCGTAGAACCAAGGCCCAAGCGCCTCAATCTGTTCGCGAATCTGCTGGTCGGTCATGTGGAAGCGTCCATTGTAGCATCGGGAGTTAATGTAATTAGTGCTTGACAACAAGTAAAGTGTGCTTTACATTATGACTATGAAACATGACACACGTTCCTCCTTCTCCTGCTGGACGCGAGGGACGATGATCCAGACCCTATGGCTCCTCGGCATGTCGATCACCACGGCGGCCGGGATCCTGCTCATCGCCCTTCTCAAACCCGCGCTCCCAATTCGCATCCTGGCGGTGGCCGTGCCAGTGGTCTGCGGCATCGCCTACTCCTTCCGGCTTCTGCGCGATCTGGCAAAGCTGGACGAACTGCAACTCCGCATCCAGCTCGAAGCCGCCGCCACCGCGTGCCTCGGCGTATTCCTGGTCACCATCCTCTATCCAGTCCTCCAGATCGCCGGCTTCGTCGGCCCGCTCCAGCCCTATTACGTCATCTTCCTGCTGGTCGGCCTCCTGCTCGCCGGCTACCTCAACGCCAACCGGAGGTACCGGTGAAGAACACACTCCGCGTCTTGCGAGCCGAAAAGAACTGGTCGCAAGCCGATGTCGCCACGCACCTCGGCGTCTCTCGCCAGACCATCAACGCGGTCGAAACCGGCAAGTACGATCCCAGCCTGCCCCTGGCCTTCGGCATCGCGCACCTGTTCGGCAAGCGCATCGAAGAGATCTTCCTGCCCGAGGTGGTCACGGCGACCCACTCCCTGTGACCCCAGCACCGAACCGCGACCGTCAGAGAGCGGACCGGCCCCTAGTGGTCGCGTTCCCGCACCAGCGCGGTCAGTGTCGCCAGCGCGCGCTGGCACGGCGACTCGGGGAACCCGGCGATGATCGCGCCGGCCCTGGCCGTGAACTCGCAAGCGCGCTGGCGCACACGCTCGACGCCGCCGTGCCGCTCGATCAGGTCGAAGATGGTCGCGAACGGCACGCGGTCGTAATTGCGCTCCGCCAGCACCGTCTCCACGAGCCGCCTCTCCGCCGCATCGGCTTTCTCGAGCGCATAGATCAGCGGCAGCGTGACCTTGCCTTCCCACAAATCGTTGCCCACCGGCTTGCCCAGCACCGTCTCGCGCGCCGTGAAATCGAGCACGTCGTCGATGAGCTGGAACGCCATGCCGAGGTTCCACGCGTACTCGCCCAGCTTCTCCTCCACCGCGGGTTCGGCGCCGGCCACGGCCGCGCCCAGCCGTGCGCATGTGGAGAAAAGGCCGGCCGTCTTGCGATCCACCAGGTCCATGTAGTCGGCTTCCGAGACGTCGATCGACCCGATGCGCTGCAGTTGCAGCAGTTCGCCCTCCACCATCGACTGGGTAACGCCGGTCAGCATCTCCAGGATATGGAAGTTCCGCTCCCGCACCGCGATCTCGAAAGCCTGCATGTACAGCCAGTCGCCCGCCAGCACCGAAGTGTGGTTGCCCCACTTGATGTTGGTGGATGGCTGCCCGCGCCGCGTCTGCGCGCCGTCGATCACGTCGTCGTGCACCAGCGTGGCCGTATGGATCATCTCGACCACGGCGCCCAGCCGCACCGCGCTCGTCCCGCCTCCGCCCAGCAATTTGGCCGCGAGCAGCACCAGCGTGGGCCGCAGCCGCTTCCCGCCCCCCGCGCGAAGATACTGCGCGATGGTGGTGATGGCCTCGACCGGAGCGACAAACTCCACGCTGATGGCCTGCTCCACGTCGCGCAGCTCGTCTTCGATGAGGTCGAGAATACCGCGCGCGGCTACCGAGGCCTCAGCTTTGCCACTCATTGGGTTAGCTTCAGTCTAACAAGCGCCCGTCGCCCGTCGCTTGTCGCCCGTCCGCTGGCTCTCTTCTGCGGTGGGCGCGCAGCAGATCCTCGCCCCGGCTCACGTCGCGGTAGAATTCACACTGATATGCCGAAAGGGGAAGATCTCCGCGCGATCATCATCGGAAATGCGGCGGAGCTAAATCGGCTCGCCAGCCGTGTTCACGAGACGTTCAAGCGACGGGATGAGAGCGAAGAGCTACGGCAGGAGTGGTCTGATGCCTGTGAGGAGTTTCATGACCGCTACGGGGAACTGTGGATCCCCGGCGGCTCGGACCCGCACTTCTACGAGCGCGTCGTGGCAGGAGATCCCGCGGCGGTCGAAGCTGCGTTGTGTTTCTTGGAGGCCCGTCCCTACTTCTTCCGATCGGGATACCACTGGAAGAAGATCCTGCAGAAGTGCAGGCGGGCGCCAATGTCCGCCGAACAAGCTGAACGCTTCGCGAGCCTTCTGGAGAAATACTCCGAGTGGAGGAGGCTCCGGAACCTGAGCTCCAAGCGAGGTCGGGCTGTGCGCGTGGATCTTTATCCGCTCATTCGCTGTCTCAATGGGCTCTTCCCGGTCTTCTACTCACCCAGACTCCCAGCTTTCAAATTCGACGGCTTGGTGACGCTCGGAGACCTCTACCGGATTCTCTGCGAGGCCCTGAGGCTTGAGCCCGACACCCAGCCGGCGGGACCCAAGGGAGTGGTCAGAGATCCCCGCGAGCCCATGCCGCGACCAGACATGTCGGCGTGGGCGCGGGAACGCCCGGTCTGGCGTGAATTCCCGTGGACCCCGGAAGACGTTTGGGCAACGCTCGTCTCGAAGATAGTCGAGGTGTACCAGCTAGATTCATCCTCCGAGGTCACGCCCGAAATGGTCCTCACAGGACGAACAACCTCCGGAAATTCTCCGTCGTAGCCGCCGCGATCTCTTCCAACGCCACCCCGCGCAGCTCCGCCACCTTGCGCGCCGTCTCGACCACGAACGCCGGCTCGTTGCGTTTCCCCCGGTGCGGCACCGGCGCCAGGTACGGAGCGTCCGTCTCCACCAGCAGCCGGTCGAGCGGCACCATGCGCGCCGCCGCCTGTATCGGTAGCGCTTTCGGAAACGTCACCACCCCCGCGAAGCTGATGTGGAAACCGAGCGCGAGCGACCGCTCCGCCTCCTCCGGCCCGCCCGAAAAGCAGTGCATGATCCCGCCCGCGAGCGGCGCTTCCCCCAACAGCCGCAGCGTGTCCGGCCACGCCTCGCGCGTGTGAATGATCACCGGCAGCCGCAGCTCCCGCGCCAGCGCGAGCTGACGCGTGAACACCTCGAGCTGCACCTCCGGCGGCGAAAAGTTGTAGTGAAAATCGAGACCGATCTCGCCGATCGCTACCACCTTGGGATGCGCCGCGAGTTCCCGTAGCCGATCGTAGGTTTCCGGCCGCGCCTTC
>DATNLV010000084.1:0-8671 GCA_035602665.1 Bryobacteraceae bacterium
GTCCGTGATAGAGATAACCGCCCCGGTCGAAAACCACCTGCTTGATCCCGTGTTCGGCGGCGCGCGTGGCGATGACCTTGCCGATTTGCTTGGCCCCAGCGACGTTGCCGCCGTTCCCCACCCCGGCGCTCTTCTCGGTCGAAGACGCGGACACCAGCGTCCGGCCCTCGGTATCGTCGATGATCTGCACGGAAATGTGCTTGAGGCTGCGGTAGACGGCCAGCCTCGGCCGCTGCCCCGTGCCCCGCACCTTGTGCCGAATCCTGTCGTGGATGCGGTTGCGAATATCGTCTCTCGAAATAGCTCGGATCATTTCGCCGTCGCCCCCGTCTTGCCGACCTTCTTGCGCAGCGGCTCGCCCGTATACCGGACGCCCTTGTTCTTGTAGGGATCCGGTGGGCGCAGGCCGCGCATGTTGGCCGCTACCTGGCCCAGCGCTTCCTTGTCGGCGCCGCTCAGAACCAGGTGCGTCTGCTTGTCGATCTTCAGGTCCACGCCGTCCGGCAGCAGAAGCTCGATGGGATGCGAGTAGCCTAGCGTGAATGTGGCTATGCGTCCCTTGACGTCGGCGCGGTAGCCGATGCCCACGATGTCCAGCTCGCGCACGAAGCCCGTGGATACACCTTGAACGGCATTCGCCGCCAGCGCCCGCGTCAGCCCGTGCAGCGCGGCGTACTTGTCGCCGTCGCGGTCCAGCTCCAGAATTCCCCCCGCCTGCCTGGCGTGGATTCCCGCTGGAACCGGCACCTTCAGCTTGCCCTTCGGCCCTTCCACTTCGAGTTCGGCGCCGATGACCACTTTCACCCCTTTGGGCAGCGGAATCGGTTTCTTTCCCACTCTCGACATATCAGCACTCCACTAACTGATCTCGCAGAGAACTTCTCCGCCTACGCCCTGCTTGCGCGCGTCCCGTCCCGTCATCACGCCCTTGGGCGTGGTCAGGATACTCACCCCCAGGCCGCCCAACACGATGGGGACATCCTCGTGCCCGGTGAATACCCGGCAGCCCGGCCGCGAGATGCGGTCGAGCGTCGAGATCACCGGCTTGGTGTTGCCCTGGTACTTCAAGTAGATCTTGATGGTCTTCTTGGGAGCTTCCTCGGCCACCTTGTAGTTGAGGATATAGCCCTCTTCCTTGAGTATCCGCGCGACCTCGATCTTGAGCTTCGAGGCCGGCACATCCACCTTCGAGTGGCGCGCCTTGATCGCATTGCGGATGCGCGTCAGCATGTCGGCAATCGGATCTGAGTTCATAGTTCTTTCTCTCTGGCCGTCAGCCTACCAACTGGATTTGACCACGCCCGGGATCTCTCCCGAGAGCGCCAGTTGCCGGAAACAGATCCGGCACAGGTGAAATTTGCGGATGTAGCCGCGCGGCCGTCCGCAGCGCCAGCAGCGGTTGCGATGCCGGATCGCGTACTTCGGCTTCTTCTCATCCTTGGCAATCTTGGCGGTTGTAGCCATTCTGTCTCCTAATTCCCCGCCCCGGGCGTCGTGGACTTGAACGGCATGCCGAGCTGCCTGAGCAGGGCGATCCCCTCGGCGTCGGTCGCGGCCGTCGTCACGATGCAGATGTTCATGCCCTTGATCTTCTCAACCTTGTTGTAGTCGATCTCGGGAAACAGCAACTGATCCTTGATGCCGAGCGTGTAATTGCCCCGCCCGTCGAACGACTTGGTGGAGACGCCGCGGAAGTCGCGCACGCGCGGCAGCGCCACGTTCACCAACCGGTCCAGAAACTCGTACATGCGGTCGCCGCGCAGCGTCACCATGCACCCAATCGACATCCCCGCTCGCAGCTTGAAAGCGGCGATCGATTTGCGCGCCTTGGTCACCACCGGCTTCTGGCCGGCGATCTGGGTCAGCTCCGCCACCGCCCCGTCCATCACCTTGGGGTTCTGCGTCGCCTCGCCCATGCCGATGTTGATGGTCACCCGCTCCACGTGCGGCACCGCCATCACGTTCGCGTAGTTGAACTCTTTCATCAGGGCCGGCACGGCCGTCTTCTTGTATAGTTCCTTAAGCCTGGCCATACTATTTCTTCGTCTCCAGCGGCGCTCCGCACTTGCGGCAGACCCGGATCCGGTGCGCCTTGCCTCCGGACGTCTCCACCTTGTGACCCACCCGCTGCGGCCCGCAGGCAGGACACACCACCATCAGGTTCGAGATCGCGATCGGCCGCTCCCGCTCGGCGATGCCGCCCTTGACGTTCTTCCGCGGATCCGGCTTGGTGTGCCGCTTCACCGTCTGCACGCCCTCGACCAGCGCCTTCCCGTTGTGGTAGTCCACGCTCAGCACGCGGGCCTGCTTGCCTTTGTCCTTGCCGGCGATTACCTTCACGGTATCGTTGCGGTGAATGTCGATGCGCAGCTTCAGTGGCCCGCCCTTGCCGCGGCGGATCTTCAGTTGATTCCGGTTTCCTACGTTCGCCATGTCAGAGCACCTCCGGCGCCAGCGACACGATCTTCATGAAGCGTTTATCGCGCAGCTCGCGGGCCACCGGCCCGAAAACGCGCGTGCCCACCGGCTCGCCTTCCGGCGTGATCAGCACCGCCGCGTTCGAATCGAACCGGATGTAGGTGCCATCCTTGCGCCGCGTTTCCTTGCGCATGCGGACGATCACGCAGCGCACTACTTTCCCCTTCTTGATCGCCGATTCCGGAGTCGCTTCCTTCACGCTCGCCGTCACGATGTCGCCCAGCCCCGCGCGCAGCCCCAGGTCGCCGCCTCGCGGCAGGATACATTGCAGCTTTCGGGCGCCGCTGTTATCGGCGACCTCCAGCATGGTTCGCATTCCGATCATGGCAGTCTCCTCAAATCCCCGAGCCCGGCGCTACTTGCGCGAACCAGGGCCCTCCGGGTCCGACGTCGCCGTGTCCTCGACCCCCACCAGCGCCGCGCGCCGCACCACTTCGCTCAGCGTCCAGCGCTTGGTCTTGCTCAGCGGCCGGCATTCCACGATGCGCACCACGTCGCCCACGCGCGCCGTGCCTGCTTCGTCGTGCGCGTAAAACTTCTTGCGGTGGCTGATGATCTTCTTGTACAGCCGGTGGGGCACGCGCCTCGACACCACCACTACGATGGTCTTCTGCATACTGGTCGAGACCACCTCGCCGACCTTCTCGTTCTTATGGCCCTTCGCGCTTTCGTCCGCCATCGCTATCCCTTCACCGTCACGCCGGCCGCGGCCGTCCGCTGGCCTAGCACCGTCAGAATCCGCGCCCGGTCTTTCCTCAGGATGCGGTATTTCTTCAATCCGTCCATCTGCCCCATGCGCATCTGGAAGCGCAGGTGAAAGAGCTGGTCGGTGATGTCGCGAAGCTGGACCTCGAGTTCCTTGCTGTCCAGGTCCCGAACCTTTTCTGCCTTCATCGTGCTCTCCTAATCGACCACCGGCGGCCGCTCAACCATTTTGGTGGGAATGGGCAGCTTGTCGGCGGCCAGTGACATGGCTTCCTTCGCGATGTCCCTGCTCACGCCTTCCATTTCGAACAGCACCCGGCCTGGCTTCACCACCGCCACCCAGCCCTCGGGCGCGCCCTTGCCCTTACCCATACGGGTTTCAGCCGGCTTCTTGGTGATGGGCTTGTCCGGAAACACCCGGATCCAGACCTTGCCGCCGCGCTTGATGAACCGCGTCATGGCGACGCGCGCGGCCTCGATCTGCCGGTCCGTGATCCAGGCGCATTCCATCGCCTTCAAACCGAAATCCCCGAAAGCCAGCGTCCCGCCCTTCCACGCCTTACCGGTGCGGCGGCCCCGCTGCTGCTTTCTGTACTTGACCTTCTTCGGCATCAACATGGTCAATTACTCCTAAAAACTCTTCTCTGCCGTGTGGGGCAGGACTCCAGTCCTGCAGCGGGTCTCCAGACCCGCCCGTCCCGTCCTCATTGCTTCTCCCCTTCGGGCGTAGTATCCGGCTTGGCCGCGGGCTCCTGCTTGTGCATCTCCTGCTTCCAGGACGGCTGCGGCGGGCTGCTCAGCGGCGGCAGAATCGGCGCGGTCGACTTGGTCGGCTGCGGCATTTCGGGCGGTGCGGCCTGCGTCGCCGGTCCAGCCGGCTCCTGCGCCACTACCGGCGGAGGCGACATCGGCGGCCTGCGATCGCCACGATCTCCGCGGTCTCCACCACGATAATCCCCGCGGTCTCCGCGATCCCGGCGGTCCCCGCGCGGAGCGCGCCGCGGCTCGGGCTCGCTCGACACTCCCTTAAGATGCTGCGTATCGAAAATATCGCCCTTGTAGACCCAGGTCTTGATCCCGATCACGCCGTAGGTCGTGTACGCCTGCGCGAACCCGTAGTCGATGTCCGCCCGCAGCGTGTGCAGAGGAAGCTGCCCCTGCAGATACCATTCGCTGCGCGCGATCTCGGCGCCGTTCAGCCGTCCCGACACGCGCACCTTGATTCCCTTGCAGCCGAAGCGCAGCGCGGAATCCACAGCCTTGCGCATCGCCCGCCGGAATGCCACGCGCTTCTCGAGCTGCAGCGCGATCGACTCCGAAACCAGCTGCGCATCGAGCTCCGGCTTGTGGACTTCCTGGATGTCGATGAACACGTCGCGCTTGGTCTTCTTGGCCAGGTCCTGCTTCAGCTTCTCGATCTCGGCGCCCTTGCGGCCGATGATGATGCCCGGACGCGAGGTGTGGATCGTGACCCGCAGCTTGTTCCCGGGCCGGTCCACTTCAACCGAGCTGACGCCCGCCGCCTTGAGCCGCTCCCGCAGCTCGCCCTTCAACTGCAGGTCTTCCCGCAGCAGCTTGGCGTATTCCTGCTTCGCAAACCAGCGCGACCGCCAGGTCTTGCTGACCCCCAGCCGAAAACCGTATGGATGAACTTTCTGTCCCATCGTCTGTTCCTAGCTCTCCGCCGCCGTGCCCTTCTCCGATACCGTGATCGCAATATGGGCCGAGCGCCTCTGGTAGCGGAAAGCGCGGCCCATCGGCGCCGGCCGCAGCCGCTTCATGCGCGGCCCCTCGTTCACGTACGCCTCGGAAACAACCAGCTTGTCCACGTCCACATCGGACGAGCGGTTCTCCGCGTTGGCGATGGCGCTCCGCAGCACCTTCTCCACCACCGGCGCGATCCGCTTGTTGGTGGAGCGCAGGATGTTGATGGCCTCGCCCGCGTTGTGTCCGCGGATCAGGTCCACCACCAGCCGCGCCTTCTGCGCCGAGCCCCGAACGTATCTTGCTTCCGCTCTCGCTTCCATATCTCTCTCTCCCGAACCCACCAACTGCCACTGCCCACTTCACCACTCGCGCCCACTACAGCCGCTGCGCCGTGAGGCGCCCTGGCCGCCACGCTAGTGGCCGCCCTGGCCGCCACGCAAGTGGCTAGGCCGGTTTCGCCGTCTTCTCCGTCGCCGCCTTGGCCGAGTGTCCCTTGAAGGTCCGCGTCGGGGAGAACTCACCCAACTTGTGACCCACCATGTTTTCGGTCACGTATACCGGAATGAACTTCTTCCCGTTGTGAACAGCGAGGGTGTGCCCCACGAACTCCGGCAGCACCGTCGAGCGCCGCGACCACGTCCGGATCACCTTCTTCTCGTTGTGGTCGTTCATCGCCTGCACCTTCACCACCAGGTGCGTGTCCGTGAATGGTCCTTTGTGTACGCTGCGACCCATATGGTTACTTCTTCCCTCTGCGGCTCACGATCGCTTTATCGGTCCGCTTGTTGTTCCGTGTCTTGTAGCCGCGCGTGGGCTGACCCCAGGGCGTGACCGGGTGACGGCCGCCGGAGGTTTTGCCCTCGCCGCCGCCGTGCGGGTGATCGACAGGATTCATGACGACGCCGCGGTTGTGCGGCTTGCGGCCCAGGTAACGCGACCGCCCGGCCTTGCCGAGAGAAACGTTCTCGTGATCCACGTTCCCCACCTGCCCGATGGTCGCGGCACATTCCACTACCACCCGCCGGATCTCGCCCGAGGGCAGCTTCAGCAGCGCAATGCCGCCTTCTTTCGAAACCAGCTGCGCCGAAGTGCCGGCCGAGCGCGCCATCTGCCCGCCCTTGCCCGGCTTCAGCTCGATGTTGTGAACCACGGTGCCGGCCGGAATGTTCTTGAGCGGCATCGCATTGCCCACCAGGATGTCGGCCTCGGGACCGGACACCACCGTGCGCCCTACCGCGAGGCCCACCGGCTGCAGGATGTAGCGCTTCTCGCCGTCCGCGTAGTTCAGGAGCGCGATGCGCGCCGAGCGGTTGGGATCGTATTCGATGGCGGCCACCTTGGCCGGAATGCCCGTCTTATCGCGCTTGAAATCGATCTTGCGGTAGGACTGCTTGGCCCCGCCGCCGCGCCACCAGGACGTGATCGAACCGGTGCTGTTGCGGCCTCCGGTGCGCTTCTTCCCCTTGGTCAGGGCTTTCTGCGGCGATGCCTTGGTGAGCTCGTCCCGCGTCGTCACGGTCTGGAAGCGCCGTGTCGGAGTGTACGGCCGATAAGTCTTGATAGGCATCTTAAATCTCCGTGTATTCCGGAACCTTCTGGCCTTTCCGGAGCTTCACGTAAGCTTTCTTCCAATCCGAGCGATAGCCGGAGAAGCGCCCGCGCCGGCGGATCTTGCCCACGCCGTTCACGGTCCGCACTTCCTCCACCTTCACTTTGAAGAGGCGCTCCACGGCGGCGCGAATCTGCACTTTGTTCGCGTCCGGAGCTACCTCGAAGCACATCGTGCGGTCGGCCTCTTTCATCTCGACACCTTTTTCGGTGACGAGCGGGCGCCGGATCACTTCCTGAATCGTCATTGGGAGAGTGCCTCCGATAGTTTCTTCGCCGCCGCCTCGGAGACCAGCACGTTCTTGTGCCGCAGCAGTTCGTAAACCGAGAGGTCGCGGCTCAGAACCAGCAACACGCCCTCGATGTTGCGCGCACCGAGTTGCAGGTTCTTGTTCTCCGCGTCGTTGTCCACCAGCAGAACGGTCTTCTTGGCTTCGAGCTTGGTGAGCGCTGCCTTCACGGCCTTGCTCTTGTGGTCGCCGAAAGAGAACGCCTGCACGATCTTGAGCTCGCCGTCCCTCAGCTTGGCCGAAAGGGCCGAGCGCAGGGCGCCCAGCTGCATCTTCCGCGGCAGCTTGTAGCTGTAATCGCGCGGCTGCGGCCCGTGCGAGGTGCCGCCGTGCCGCCAGATCGGCGAGCGGACCGAGCCCGAGCGCGCCCGCCCGGTGCCCTTCTGCCGCCACAGCTTCTTGCCCGATCCCGCGACCTCGTGCCGCGTCTTGGTCTTCACCGTGCCCCGCCGCACCCCGGCCCGGAAGTGACGCACCGCTTCGTAAATCAGCGCGTCGTTGACCTCGGCGGCGAACACCTGATCGGCCAGTTCCACCTCGCCGACCTTCTCGTTATTCAAATCGACAACGTCCACTGTTGGCATGCTCTACCTCTTCGCCCGCCGTACCACGACATAACCGCCGTTGGGTCCGGGCACCGCGCCCTTCACGATCAGCACGTTGTCTTCGGCATTCACGTCGATGACCTCGAGGTTGCGCACGGTCACCCGCTGCGTCCCCATGTGGCCGGCCATGCGCGTGCCCGGAAAGACACGCGACGGAAAGCTCGAAGCGCCAATCGAACCCGGCGCGCGATGGAACATGGAACCGTGCGAGCCGTCGCCGCCGCGGAAGTGATGCCGCTTGACGTTCCCGGCAAACCCGCGGCCCTTGCTGATGCCGATGACGTCGAGTTTCTCGCCCGGCTTGAACTGGCCCACCAGCACCTGGTCGCCGGCCTTGAAGTCGTCGTCGCCCGCCGTCAGGCGCATCTCGCGCATGAACTTCACGCCGTCGACGCCGGCTTTCTTCAGGTGTCCCGTCGCGGGCTTGTTGATGCGCTGCGGCTTGACGAACTCCATCAGGCCGAGCTGCACCGCGTCGTAGCCGTCCGCAAGCGGCGTCTTCCTCTGCACCACGACGCAGGGCCCTGCCTTAAGCAGCGTGACGGGAACCACCTCGCCATCGGGCCGGAAGACTTGCGTCATACCGATTTTTCTGCCAAGAATCCCTGGGGTCATACTTTTCTAGGAGTGAGCGACCGGGTCTCGGGTTCAGGTTTGCCTTCCGGCTCCTGTCTCCTGTCTCCTGTCTCCTGTCTCCTCCTCCTACCTTTTGTCTTTCCCGAATGCTTTGATCTCGACGTCCACGCCCGCCGGCAAATCCAGCTTCATGAGCGCATCGACGGTGTCCTGGGTCGGCTCCAGAATGTCCAGCAGCCGTTTATGGGTCCGGATTTCGAACTGCTCCCGCGACTTTTTATCGACGTGCGGCGAGCGGTTCACGCAGTACTTGTTCTTGATGGTCGGCAGCGGGATGGGGCCTGCCACCGTGGCTCCGGTCCTTTTGGCCGTCTCGACGATTTCAGTCGTCGATTGGTCCAGAACCCGATGATCGTACGCCTTCAACCGAATGCGAATGCGCTCTCGTAATGACATTTTTTTCCCGCTTGTGGCTCGTGGCTTGTGGCTTGTGGCCTGTCGATCCCTGGCGGCATTTCCCGCCCGGATGATCCACTGGCCACAGGCCACTAGCCACCGGCCCCTATTCCAATATCTCCCCGACCGTGCCGGCGCCCACCGTGCGCCCGCCCTCGCGGATCGCAAAGCGCAGCCCTTTGTTCATGGCTACCGGCGTGATCAGCTCCACTTCCAGCTGCACGCTGTCGCCCGGCATCACCATCT
>DATNLV010000605.1:0-6298 GCA_035602665.1 Bryobacteraceae bacterium
AGGCCCGCTGCCGCAGACCCGCTACGTCCTCATGAAGGCGTTCGAGGCCAAGCTGCCGCCTATCGTCGTCATCAACAAAATCGACCGGCCCGACGCGCGTATCCCCGAAGTGCTGAACGAAATCTACGATCTGTTCATCGACCTCGACGCCACCGAGGACCAGCTCGACTTCCCCGTGATCTACACCAACGCCAGGGCGGGCACCGCGCAGCTCACTCAAGAGGGCTGCGGGACCGACCTGCGGCCGCTGTTCGACACCATCCTCAAGCATTGCCCCATGCCGTCCGGCGACCCCGACGCCATCCTGCAACTGCTGGTGGCGAATCTCGACTACAGTGACTACCTGGGCCGCCTCGCCATCGGCCGGGTGTTCTCGGGCACGCTGCACATCGGCGACGAGGTCGGCATCGCCAAGCTCGACGACACGGTCCAGCGCACCCGCATCACCAAGATGTTCTCCTTCGAGGGACTGAAGCGCGTGGAGGAAACCATCGGCAGGCCCGGCGACGTGCTGGCCATCGCCGGCGTCGAAGGCATCACCATCGGCGAGACCATCACGCACCCCGACACACCGATGGCCCTCGAGCACATTCCCATCGACGAGCCGACCATCGCCATGACGTTCACGGTCAACACCTCGCCCTTTTCCGGCCGCGAGGGCACCTACGTCACCTCGCGCCACCTGCGCGACCGGCTCGATAAGGAACTGCTGACCAACGTCTCGATTCGCGTCGAGGAGGCGGGAGGGCCGGACGCTTTCAAGGTGATGGGCCGCGGCGAGCTCCAACTGGCCATCCTGATCGAGATGATGCGGCGCGAGGGCTACGAGCTGATGGTGGGCAACCCCGAAATCCTCACGCGCACCGTGAAGGGCGTGCTCCAGGAGCCGGTCGAGCTGCTGACGATCGATTGCCCGGACCAGTTCATCGGCGTGGTGATGGAGAAGCTGGGCGCCCGCAAAGGCAAGATGATCCGCATGGTGAACCACCACTCCGGACGCGTGCGCATCGAGTTCGAAGTGCCCACCCGTGGCCTCATCGGCCTGCGCAGCGAGATGCTCACCGACACGCGCGGTACCGCCGTCATGAACTCGCTGTTTCACGGCTACGCGGAATGGCAGGGCGACATCCCGCGCCGGCCCACGGGCTCGCTGGTGGCCGATCGCGCCGGCCGCTCCACGGCGTACGCCATCTACAACCTCCAGGAGCGCGGCGAGATCTTCATCACGCCGGGCACCGAGGTCTACGAAGGCATGATCATCGGCGAGAACGCGCGCGACCGCGACATCGACGTCAACATCGTCAAGGAGAAGAAGCTGACCAACATGCGCGCTTCCACCTCCGACGATGCCATCCGCCTTGTGCCGCCGCGCCTGCTGAGCCTCGATCAGGCCATCGAATTCATCCGCAACGACGAATACGTCGAGGTTACTCCGCAGTCCATCCGCCTGCGCAAGAAGGCGCTGAAGTTCAACGATCGGTGAACATCGTGCGCTCAAGCGAATGAAGGACCGGGAAATCGATACGACGGACATTCCGCCGGTGCTCGACTGGAGCAAAGCGGTGGTGGGCAAGCCACCGACGATCCGGTCGGGCGCGGACGAAGCCGTCCCCCCTACCCCCGTCCCGCCTTCCTCCGCGGCCCCGCCGCGCGGAACCGCACCTTCTGCGCCGGCGTCATTTTCTCGGTCGCATATTGGAAGATCAGCCGCGGCGCTTCGTCTTTCCACTCCTTGAGAAACGCCTCAACAGGCTTGGGGGCCTGCTTCCAGGTCTCGCGCAGGAACCAGCCGAGCCCCTGGTGAACCACTCGCTCCGGGTCGAGCATCAGTGGGCGCACGAACTCGAGTAGCGGCCCCACCGGCGGCTTCACCTTCAGCAGCGCCAGCATCGCGACCGGTACCGCACGGCGCTGGTACTTCAGATCGGACTCGCGCCAGACCGCGAGCTCCGCCAGCTTGACCCGGCCGTCCGCTAGCAGCGGCCCGACGATCTCGCCGCAGAGCACGTCCGTGTGGCCCCAGTTGCAGATCCCGGCCCGGAAGTATCCGGCGAGGCGCACGGCCATGCGGTCGTCGAACTGATCGCGCAGCTCCTTGAGGAACCGGATCGCCATGCTGCTCTCTTCGTACTTGCCGCTCGCGAGCAGGATCTCGCCTGCCTTCGCGAAACCGTCGAGCCCCAGGCCGCGATACCGCTCCATCCACTCGCGCTGCTTCTCGTTCCAGAGCGGGTTCTCTTTGTCGAGAAGGCCCCAGGCGTCGTAGCCTTCTTTGAAATAGCGGGCCCATTTCAAGGCGTTCTTCCGGTCCTGATGGGCGACGCAGTAAGCCCGCACCTCCGCCGCCAGATCTTCCGGCCTGTTCATTGTGTCCTTGCCTTTGACCAGTGCGCGTGAATCACTCGCCAGCCCTCTTTCTTGTGCTGGTAGACCTCGCTCGCGTCGTAGCGATAAACCGTGCTGCCCATGCGGTATTCGAGGATGAAGGTCAGGATCGCCACGTCGCCGCTGACCTGCACCTTCGGGTCGACCAGGTCGTAGCTGTCGAACAGTGCCCTTCCCCGGTACTTCTCGAACAGCTCCGTCAACGCCGGCAGGCCTTCGAGCCGTTTGTCCGCGGCCGGATGGATGTAGACGACGGTCGCATCCGTGCGTGCCAGGTCCGGATCCGGGCTCCCCTTCATCCAGCCGTCCATCGCCTGCCGTTCCAGCGCCAGCAGCTGGCGCGCGACATCCGCCTCTGAATCCGCGGCCGCCAGCGTGCCGCCGAACGCGGCCACCGCGGCGCAGACCACCATGGTCAGGTTCATGCCTCACCTCCACCCAATAGGACAACGGCGGACTCGCGCTGTGACAGTAGCCGCAAGATAATTCACGCCGGCGGTCCCAACGACACCGTCTCGAGCGCCCGCCGCAGGATCGCCGCCTGTTCGGCCGGCTCGTAGAACGGATGGTTGCGGTACACGTCGGCCGCCACCTTCATATACGCCTCCGAGAGCTCGCCGGCGCGGTCACCGGCGACCTCCCGGACCTTGCGCCAGTGCTCCGAGGTGAATCGCAGTTTGTTCGGATCGACGAAGCCGCCTTGAATGAACGCCTGCGTCTTCCTGGAGCATTTGCAGGAATTGCCCGGATCGACCAGACTGCAATTCCCACGCAAGTACTCATAAAGGTCGCGGCGCGCGCGCGAGAGAATCTGCCGGAAGTTGACCGGCGTGACTCCGGCGATCTCGCCGCCGACCTCGTCGCTCACGCCGAAGATCTCACCCAGGATGAAGACCAGCCGCTGCCTGCCGTCGAGGCATAGCAAAGTTCCCACGGTGCAGTTGGTCTTGGCTTCCTCGATCAGGATTTCGACCGGCACCGGAATGGTGCGCGGATCCGGCAGGTCCAGGTCGGGCGTACGCGCCAGGCCCACGGCGGCAATCTGGAACGAGCACACGGAGTCGGCAGCCGCCCATTTGTCCTTCTTCAGGTTCAAAATGTGATTCACCGCGATCCGGTAGAGCCAGGTTCGGAACCGGCTCTCGCCGCGGAATGCGGGCAGGGCTTTCAGGACCTTGATGAGGATGTCCTGCGTGGCGTCCTCCGCATCGGCATGGCGGTACAACATGCGGAGGGCGATGTTGAAGATCCAGGGCTGATGCCGGGCCAGGAGTGACGCCAGCGCCTCGCGGTCGCCGGACTGCGCGCTCGGCACCAGCTGCTCGTCGGCAGGTTCGGTGGCGGTCTCCAGGAAAGGATTGTGCATGGCCTCCGCCAATCTATCAAAAACGGAACCGGCCCGCCGCGCCCGGCAGCCAGCCAGCCGCCCCGTTTGGCTCATTCGGCAAAAGACGGCACCTTTGGTACCAATTCCCTCGACGATTAGTACCGTCCTAAGCGCAAAGCCCTTGCTTTTCTATGGGGTTCTAGCAGACAATTACGCTAGATTGGCGTACTGGCCTCGAGGGAGGCCGCGCTTTTTAGGGAACCATGACGGAAGCGATCCTCTTGCTGCGGTGTCTGAGCGCCTCCGTCCAGGCAGCGTGCCTGGCGGCGCTGGCCACCAGAGGCCTGGCTCGCCGCTACCCGGTTTTCTGGATCGTCACGCTCCTCGGGTTGCTGCAGTCGCTCCGTTTCGTCGATGGCTGGAGTGCCTGGGTCCTTGCCGCAATGTACGGGGCCGTGGCGATCGAGGCCTGCCTGGCGCAGGCCCGGCACTTCAGAAGCCTGTTCTCGTTCACCGTCGGTGGGATCATGGTCTTCGCGGTGTTGTCCGCTGCCCTGGGCGCCACGGTCTGTCTGTTCGGCTTCGACATCCTCCGCGACGGGGGGCCGGTAATCCTGATGGGCAGCGGTTGCTGCATACTGCTGATCCTCTCGACGGCCTTTTTCAGCACTTTCCCGGTCACGATGCGAGCGAATGTACGGTGGCATGTAGCCATCCTCCTTGCGCTGCTGACCGGTGGCGCCGTTGCGACTGGCTTGGGGACCGTGATGTCGCCCGGGGGCCGCCTTGCCGCACAGCTGGTGGCGGTGGGATGCCCGCTGGTCTGCTACGCGCTTTGGACAGTCAAGCTGGTTCCTTCCGGTGAATGCTTCCTGCCGCTGTCGGAGATCCCGGCCGAGATCCTGGCACGTCTGATGGCGCAGGAACGGCGGCCGGTCGAAGTTCCGACGGATACCCGCCACGTAGTGGCCGGGCGCGTGGGTTTCGTGCCGCCTCGTAAGGCAAGCAGCCTGCGCTGGAAGACCGACCAGGGCGCCTGAACAAAACTTACAAAAAATGTTCCAGCGGGCCGCGATCTGCGCTATCCTGGCCGGAGATGCCGGTCCAGACGTACGCGGTGTACACCCGTTGCAGCCAGTGCGGCGTTTACGACAGAGACCCGGGCTGGTGCACCCTGTGCGGACGCCCCAAGGAAGGCCGGGCGGCCCCCGAGTGCCAGGCTCCGGCGCCGGACGGCCCCGCTATCGGCTCGCGGAAGCGATCCATGCGCGAAGAGACGGGCGTCCGCACCGCGCGTTGATTCTGCCCCGCCGCTCCCCTATACTGGGAGTTCCGGGTTTTGGATGTAGGCGTGTGTCCGCCTGCCCGGAGGTTCCCCTATGGTCTATGGTCTTCTAGTTTTCGTACACGTACTGGTTTGTGTGTTTCTGGTGATCGTGGTCTTGCTGCAGAGCGGGAAGGCCGCGGACCTCGCCGGCGCGTTCGGCGGCATGGGTTCGCAGACGGCCTTCGGACCGCGCGGCACCGCGACGCTTTTGTCGAAGCTGACCCGGATTGCGGCGACCCTGTTCATGGTCACATCGCTGACCCTGGCGATCATGGCTACGCGCGGCACCGGGGGCCCGGGCACGACGGTTCTCGAAGAGATGCCGTCTCGCGGACCGCAGCCCGTGCACGCGACGCCGGCCGCGCCGGGGCGCCCGACAGCGCCCGTCGAGGTCCAGGTGCCGGGGCCGGGAGGCCAGGTGCAGACAATCCCGATCCGGCCCTCGCAAAAGCTTCCGACCGCGCCGGAGCCGGCTCCAGCCGCACCGGCCAAGAAGTAGATTGAGTTTCACCTTGCGGAGGTGGCGGAATTGGCAGACGCACTAGCTTGAGGTGCTAGCGGGAGCAATCCCGTGGGGGTTCAAGTCCCCCCCCCCGCACCATTGATTCGCAGAGAGGCCGCCTGGAAACGGGCGGCCTTTGCTTTTTCGCGCGCTCCGGTCACCCTCTGGCTGCGAGTTTGCGTTTTCGCGCGCCCATGACGCTGTAATACACGGTCAGCACCGGCCCTAGCAGAAAATACGCGAAGCCGGCCCAACCGGCGAATGAGGCACCCCCGATCAGGACGATGAGAAGCGACACCCCGCCTACCGCCGCGAAGCACGCGTTGGCTCCAATTTGCGTGACCGTGTCGAATCGTTCGCCGGCGCTCAAGTCGAGCGCGTCGCGCCGCCGCCACGCATGGCCGTACAGAAGGATGAAGACCGTGAACACCGCGATAAAGCCTGCGTCGTAGATTGCCATCATCGGGACCGCATCTCCGGCAGCCAGTATCGGCACCAGGCGGCCATCGGCGAGGTGTGTCATGCCACTCCCGCCCATCAGCGTGCCCGCAAGATAGGTGAACAGGAACTTCAGCGGATAAACATAGAAGAGCACCATAAACAACAACGCGCCGTTGAGCAGAACGGTGGTGGTGTCCTCGAGGCCATAGCGCCTGAACCACAGGAACTGCGCGTACCAGATCTGAAACAGGATCGCGAAGGTAATCGCAAAGGGCAGGAATCCGTGCATGATCTGGTAGAGTTCGGAGGCGGTTCG
>DATNLV010000608.1:0-5030 GCA_035602665.1 Bryobacteraceae bacterium
CCACTCCCCGGCAGGTCTGGGGGCACTCCTGCAAGTTCCCGAAGCGCAAACCCACCTGACCCAATTGCTACGGAGCAACTCAAACCGATGAACCCGTCCATCGACCTTATGAAAAACGAGTGGCATTGGGCTTCAGCCCGCCCCCCATCTCCCATCGCGTATCATCGTCAGTGAGATGTCCAACCGCGTGCAACTCATGACGGCGGAGCTCTTCGAGCGGGTGCTCGCCCAGGCGCAGTCCTCGCCGCGGCGGCGCATGAACTTCAACTTCCACGCCACGCTCGACGAGAACCCGTCCCGCCTCCTCAACGTTCTTCTGCGCGGCACCTACATCAGGCCCCACCGCCACAGCGATCCGCCCAAAGCGGAATCGTTCGTGGTGCTGGAGGGCCGCATCGCCGTGGTGATCTTCGACGACGCCGGGCGCATCGAGCAACGCCACGCGCTCGGCCGCGGAGACGCCGCCGTCGGCATCGACATCGCACCCGGAATCTGGCACACCGCAGTGGCGCTCTCCGAGCACGCCATCTGTTTCGAGGTGAAGCCGGGGCCGTACGTGCAGGCGGCGGACAAGGAGTTCGCGCCCTGGGCGCCGCGCGAAGGCGACCCCAGGTGCGCCGCGTATCTGGAGACGCTGGTATGCGGCCTCTAGTGCTGAGCGCGCTCGCCGCGACGACCTTGCTGGCCGGCGGTCCCCAGTCGCGGCCTGCTCGCAGCTCCGATCTGCCGGGCATCTGGATCATGGTCGAGCTGACCAGCAGCGCGGCCCTCGATCCCCAGGACCAGCTCTTCGCCCCCTTCCAGCTCTTCGCCTTCGACAAAAAAGGCGGCATGAAGCACATGACCAGCGGGAAGCCGTTCACCCAGGGCCAGCTCTCGCTGTTCGACTCGGCGCCCCAAGTCACCCGCTACAGCGTCGACCGCAACGGAATCCTGGTGCTGGCGAACCCCTCCTGGGAGGCTCCCCTGAAGTACCAGTGCCGACTGGTCACCAAGACCAAAGAAGCGGCCGACCCCAGATCGCCGCATGAAGGTGACCTACTGCTCATCTCGACCGATGAGCGGGGCAGGGAAGCCTGGTCCAAGCTTTTGCGCAAGGGGCACTGAGTAACGAAGGGAAGCGGGCGTGGACGCCCGCTTGCAGGACTGGAGTCCTGCCCCACGATTCGACACTACAGGCTCATGGCCTCTCGCAGCCGCGCCGACTGGCGGCGTGACATCTCCACGGTCTGACCGCCGCGCAGCGTCACCACCAGCCCGCCGCTGACGGCGATGTCGACCTTCTCGATCCACTTCAGATTGATCATCTGCTTGCGGCTGGCGCGGAAGAAGACCGCGGGGTCCAGCTGCTCTTCGAGCGTGTTCAAAGACCGGCGGATCAGCGGCCGCTCGGTGCCGAACCACACCCGCGTGTAGTTGCCCTCCGATTCCAGCAGGAAAATGTCCGGCAGGCGCACGATCCAGCAGCGGTCGCCATCGCGCACGAAGACCCGCTCCAGCCGCTCCTGCCGCGGCGCGATCCGCACCTTCGCCAGCGCGGCCGCCAGACGCGCGGGAGCGACGGGCTTCAACAGGTAGTCCAGCGCATTCACCTCGAACGCCTTGAGGGCATAGGCATCGTAGGCGGTGGTGAAGATGACTTGGGGAACATCCTCGAGTTGCTCCAGCAGATCGAAGCCGCTCATCCCGGGCATCTGTATGTCCAGGAAAAGGACGTCGGGCGCCAGCTTCTGCGCCAGATCGAGAGCCTCCTCCGCGTTGCGTGCCTCGCCCACGATCTCCACTTCGGGATGCGCGGCCAGCAGGCGCCGCAACTCCAGGCGCGCCAGCCGCTCGTCGTCCACAATCAGCCCGGTCATGACGCCCTCGGCACCCGCACGCTGGCGGCCACGCGGCCGTCGCGGTTTTCGAGGTGCAGGCTGGCGCGGTCTCCATAAAGGATGCGCAGCCGCTCGCGCGTGTTGGCGAGCCCCATTCCCGCGCCGTCGGTCCGCGCCTCGCTCAGCCGGCCCGGATTGCCGACCTCCAGCAGCAAGATGTCCCCGTCGAGGCGTGCGCGAATCACCAGATCTCCTCCTGCCGCGAGCGGCGCGATTCCGTGTTTCACCGCGTTCTCCACCAGGCTCTGCAGCAGCATGGGCGGGATCGGAACCTCGGCCGCGGCCGGATCAATGGTCATGACGACCCTCAGCCGCTCTTCGAGGCGCACCGACTCCAGGGCCAGGTAGTCGAGGACCACATCCACCTCCGAAGCCAGCGGAACGGTATGCCGCATGTCGCGATGGAGGTTGTAGCGCAGGATGTTGGCGAAGCGCGTGATCATGTCCTGCGCCAGCGCCGGGTTCTCCAGCACCAGCCCGCGAATCGAATTCAGACAGTTGAACAGGAAGTGGGGATTGACCTGGGCTTCGAGCGCCCGCAGTTCGGCCTCGCTTACGGCGAGCTGCAAGTGCACCGCCTTCTCTTGCGACCGCCGCTGCCCGGTCAGCGCCACATAGAGAATGGTCCAGATGGAGGTGACCCCGATGACGCTCACCCACAGGGCCAGCATTGCGCCCGGGTTCCGCACGAAGGTGTTCGGGCCTGGCTCCAGGGCCAGGCTTATGGAGGCCACGAGAAAGCTCTGGATGGAGCCCACAACCAAAACCCCGAGCGCCAGGCGGCCCAGTATCCGTCCCGCATCGGCGTTCAGCCACCCGCGCCGCAGGATCTCGCGCCGGAACAGCTCCGTGAGCGCGATGCTGTAAAGGGCGAACAGCAGATAGCCGATGGCCAGCGTCGGCCGCCACCCGATTTGCCGGGACGCGGCGGCCAAGCCGACGGTGGAGTAACCAGCCCAGCCCAGCGCCTGGCAAGTCCAGTAAGTTGTCCGAGTCGTCATCGCGCCGCCGGCGATTCTGGTTCAGCAAGGAAACGGTCCATCACTCCGAACATCCATTTCGGATCATCCCACATGATGAAATGGCGCGCGGTGTCGGTGACCTCAATCCGCACTCCCGCGAGCCTGGTGTACTGCGTTCGCAGGTTGCCTTCCGTGCGCGCCCGGTCCGTGTATTGCTTGTAGGCGATCCACGAGCCCAGCACTAGCGTCGGGCTCTTGATCGCGGCCACGTCGTCGCGCAAGTCCACGCTGAACATTTCGGCCATGGCGTCGGCGACCGCGGTGCGGTCCGACGCCAGGCCCCAGGCCACGATGCGCGCGAAGTCGGTGTCGCTCGTGACCATCAGCCTGGTCGCGGCCCCCGACTTGACGTAGCGTTCATAGTCCGCCTGCGTCTGGCCGTCCATCTGCTTCTTCATCTGTGCCGCTATCTGTTGGCCGCTGGCCAGGGTGGCGGTGGGGTTCATAACGGCGGGCAGGAAGGGATAGGCGTCGACGATCACGACGCGGCCGACCAGCGCCGGATACTTGCTGGCCAGCGCCAGCGCCAGAAAGCCGCCCAAACTGTGACCGACGATGACCGGACGATCCAGATGCTTCTGCCGAATGTAGTCGGCGATCCCGTCGCGGACGTTGTCGAGCATCGGCGCGGCCACGCGCGGCACGCCGGCAAAACCCGCCACGGTGAGGACGTGGCACTCGAACTGGTTCTTGTAGTGTTCCACCGTCGTCTCCCACACTTCACCTGAAGAGGAGAGGCCGGGGACCAGGATCATGGGTTGGCCATGGCCCGTGACCTTGACCTGAAAGGGGGCCTGCGCCATCAGGCCGGTAGCAAGCGCGAACGTCAGCAGCAGAGTTGTTTTCATGCCTTCCATGGTGCACCCGGAGCGCCGGTGAGGGCGGGGAACTGTGATGAGCGGCGAAACCCGGGGATGGATGGGCGAAGCATTTCCCCCGGGTTCTGTTTTATCCAGATTTTATCCACAGCCGGCCCAGGCTAACCGGCACCAACGGCTCAGGTTATACCTGTTGAAATGCGCGCAGGAAAGCTGACGCGGTGCGATGATTCCTGGTAGAAAGGATCAGCCTCTTGCGAGCCCGGTCCGGCGCAATATCTCGGGGGAGGTGATTGTCCGGACCGAGCTCCCAGGGTTCCATCGCCTCACCGCACTCCGAGCGGAAGTCTACCTTCCGGCTTCGACCGTGGCGTTCACCGAGGTCAGCCAGCCGTACCGGTCCGGCTTAGAGCCGTCGATGATCGAGAAGAACTCCTTCTGCAGCCGTTCGGTCACCGGGCCACGCCGCCCGGTGCCCACCTGTATGTGGTCGACCGACCGTATGGGCGTGATCTCCGCCGCCGTGCCGCTGAAGAAGACCTCGTCCGCAATGTAAAGCATCTCTCGAGGGATCAGGGTCTCAACCACTGGAATCCCTTGGTCCTCGGCCAGCCGGATCACGGAGTCGCGGGTCACGCCCAGGAGCACCGAAGCCGACAGGGGCGGAGTCAGGATCTTGCCGTCCCTGACTACGAAGATGTTCTCGCCCGAGCCTTCGCTCACGTAGCCGGATGTGTCGAGGGCCACACCCTCGTCATACCCGTCCGTCAGTGCTTCCATCTTAATCAGCTGTGAATTCATGTAGTTGGCGCCTGCTTTTGCAAGCGATGGGAGAGTATTTGGCGCCAAGCGGTTCCAACTGGAGATGCAAACATCCACACCCTGCGACAGCGCTTCCTCGCCCAGGTAGCGGCCCCACTCCCAGCAGGCCAGGTAGACCTCGACCGGGTTGTCGCCGGCGAACACGCCCATGTTGCCGTATCCCCGCATCACGATGGGCCGCAGGTAGCACGCGCTCATCTTGTTCACGCGCACCAGTTCGGCCAGGGCGCCCGAGAGCTGATCGATCGTGAACGGCACCTCGATCCGGTAGATCTTCGAGGAATCGATCATCCGGCGGACGTGGTCGCGAAGGCGGAAGATGGCCGGGCCCGCGGGCGTGGCGTAGCACCGTATGCCTTCAAAGATCGAGCTGCCGTAGCTGACCACGTGCGACAGAACGTGGATCTTGGCGTCATTCCAGGGGATGAACTGGCCGTTGTGCCAGATCTTTTCGGTGGGGACGAGCATGGTGCCATTATAAGGCTACC
>DATNLV010000609.1:0-2581 GCA_035602665.1 Bryobacteraceae bacterium
GCGCCTCGCGGCGGAAACGATCCAGAGAATCCCGGTCGCGAGCGAGCTCGTCCGACAAGAACTTGAGGGCGACGAAGCGCTGGAGCCTAGTGTCCAGGGCCTTGTAGACCACGCCCATCCCCCCTCCGCCCAGCTTCTCGATGACGCGGTAGTGGGAGAAGATCCGGCCGATCGGGGAAACGGCGCTTTCCTGGCGGCGAGCGAGGTCGCGCGCGGCCACGTCCATGGCCGGACTCTCGAGGAAGCTTCCGGCCCGCTGCTGGGAAGCCAGCAGGGACCGGACCTCGCGCTCGAGCGACTCGTCACCGGCGCACTCCAACCGCAGAAAGGCGTCGCGCTCGGCGGGCGGGCGCTCCAGCACCAACTGCAGCAGGCTATCGATCCGTTCCCAGCGTTCGGAATCCATCGTCTGTCCCGCCGGTCAGTTCCCGGTAGAGCCACGCCTTGGCGGTGCTCCAGTCGCGCATCACCGTGACGGGCGACACGTTCAGCACCTCGGCCGTCTCCTCGACGCTGAGCCCCCCAAAGAAACGCATTTCGACCACCTGCACCTTGCGTGGATCCAGGCGGGCCAGCGCTTTCATGGCGTCATCGAGCGCCACCATGTCGGTGGCCCGTTCGCCGCCCAGCATGGCCGCCTCTTCCAAGGGAACATGCTGCAGGCCGCCCCCGCGTTTCAGGTTATGGCGCCGCGCATGCTCAACCAGGATGCGCCTCATTAGCTGGGCGGAGACCGCGAAGAAGTGCGCGCGATTCTGCCACTGCATGCGCTTATAGTCCACCAGACGCATGTAGGCCTCGTTCACTAATGCCGTGGTTTGCAGGCTGTGGCCGGGGCGCTCGCCTTTCATGTAGCGGCGTGCCAGACGGCGGAGCTCGTCATAAACGATGGGAGTCAGGCGTTCGAGCGCGCCCTGATCTCCGTCGCTCCAGGCGCGGAGCAGCGTGCTTACGTCACCCGCGGCCGTCTCGTCAGCCTGCCCCGACATCCGCATCCCCTATGACCTGAATTATAACGCGGCCCTTAATCCCCCCAATTTATAGCCGCGATCGCGTGATAGGTTCCTGACGCGTTCTGCGCCTACCTGAGTGGAGGGGTACATGCCACACAAAAAGAAGGCAACGCGAGCTTTCAGGGCCATGGCGGCCGTCGCGGCGTTTGCCGCGATCACCGCGGTGGGAATGATGAGCAGCTCAGCGCGCTTGCAAGCGCAGGAAAACCGCGCGGCTCCGCGGAGGCTGAGCATTCCGGCGGCCCAACAGGAGCAGGAGCAAGACGAGGCCTTGCTCATCCAGAGGGGTTTCGCGATAGCGCCGGTCCCGCTCAAGCTGGCCGGGAAGAACCGGGACCTGGTGGGACTGGGCAGCTATCTGGTCAACGCCAGGAGCGACTGCAATAGCTGCCACACCGCCGGAGGGCCGCCGAACTTCGACTTCGCCGCGGGCGGCAATCCTTACTTCGGCCAGCCGAAGAAGGTGGATCCGACCACTTACATGGGCGGGGGTCAGGACTTCGGTCCCGTCGGCCCTCCTGACAATCCCGGGCCAGACATCATCTCCCGCAACCTGACGCCTGACAAAACCGGACTGCCGGAGGGGGGCCACACGCTTGCAGAATTCAAAGAGATCCTGCGGACTGGCAAGGATTTCGATCACCTGCATCCAACCTGTTCGGATACGGTAACCAGCAATTGCATCGGGGCTCCGGTCGACGGCGACCTTCTGCAAATCATGCCCTGGCCCACGTTTCAGAACATGACCGACCATGACCTCGACGCCATCTACGAATACCTGAGCGCGATTCCGTGCTACGCAGGCCCGCCCGCGCCCAGCCCGCTGCACAACGATTGTCAGTGAGGATGTGTGGGGCAGGATGGAATCCTGCGCGCCGATTGGCAATCGGCGCGCTCCAGGAACTTTGGAGACAGGGGACTCGTGGCGCGGGTGTGGGCAGGACCGCGCCACGAGGCCGTCGCTCAGTGCCATGCTGGAAAGGCATGGCCGTTCTACTAAGTGGCGCCGCCCTCGGGAGGTCGTTTGGCTCGCGGGTCCTGTTCGAGAATCTTTCGCTGAGCCTCTCCGAGGGAGACCGGACCGGTTTGATCGGTCCCAACGGCAGCGGCAAGACCACCTTGCTCGAGATTCTGGCCGGGCGTGAGGCTCCAAGTGCCGGCGTGCGGGCGCTGCGAAAGCTGACCCGGATCGCCTACGTCCCGCAGGATTCGGTGTTCGGGCCGGAGGACACCGTCGCTTCCGTGCTCACCTCGGCGCTCGCGGGCCTGCCCCTGGAGGAACAGGAGAAGACCGCGCGCAAAGAGATGATCCTGGGACGGGCGGGTCTCTACAACCCCGCGACACCGGCCGCGGAGCTCTCCGGCGGATGGCGCAAACGCCTCGCGATTGCCGCTGCGCTGGTGACCTCGCCGGACGTGCTGCTTCTGGACGAGCCGACCAATCACCTCGACCTCGAGGGCATCCTCTGGCTCGAAGGTGCGATCCGGACCGCCAACGCATGCCTGGTGGTCACCCATGACCGGTACTTTCTCGAGAACGTCGCGACGCAAATGGTGGAGCTCAACCC
>DATNLV010000088.1:0-4122 GCA_035602665.1 Bryobacteraceae bacterium
GGCGGGAGCTTGCTCAGCGTCTCGGGTGCGAAATAGTCGCCATCGGGAAAGGAGGTGCCGATGTAAATCAGGCGCTTCTTCGCGTCGAAGGCCATCCGCAGCCCGGTCGTATAGTGGATCGAGAATTCGGTCAGGACCTGGTAGTCGGTCCAGCGGCCGTTACGGATCCGCCCGCGGTTGATTCGCGCAAAGCCGTCGAGCTTGCCTTGCGCGTTCTTCACGGCGTGGGCCGTCACCAGGTAGATCCAGCCGTTGGAGGCATAGTCGGGATCGACGAGCACGTCCAGCAGGCTGCGTCCGCCACCGCCCATGAGCCCCAGCGCATTACCGCGCGGCGCGCCGGGCACCGGATCGGGCAGCAGATGCCCGTGCTCGACGATGCGCAGGCTGCCGTCGACCTCCGTGATCAGGATCCTGCCGTCCGGCAGGAAGTCGAAGGCATAGGGCTGACCCACTTGGGCCACGGTTTCCACGCGGAAGTCATGCAATTCGGTCTTCACGACGCCCTTCGGAACACCGACGGGCTGGTAGTCCAGCACCACGTTCGGCTTCGTGGATGGCGGGGGTGGGGCTTCGCGCAGCTGGTGCAGGAACGCGACGATGCCGCCGATCTGCACGTCGGACAGCACCGCGCCGAAGGACGGCATGCCTCCCTCGGAGAAGCCCTCGCGGATGGTCCGCGCCACGCTTGCATCATCCGAGCCGTGCGCATAGGCCGCGCCGACCAGCAGCGAGGGGCCCTGTCCGCCGTCCGCATGCGCGCCGTGGCACGCCGAGCAGTTGCTCGCAAACGTATCGCTGCCGAGCTGCACGTCCTGGGCCCGCGAGGGCACCGGGAACAGCGCAGCCGCGAGCACCAGCACGGCGAGCGGCACCCCTAGAGCACGAATTTCCTCAACCCCGATGCCAGCCATGAATTTTTCCTTCGGGCGTGACCACGTGGGACCGCCCTGACGACTTAGGCTTTTTCTGATCGGGGCAATAATGCACCGGCGCCGGACGCGGCGCTACTGAGCCGGCCGGCCCGGGAGCCGACTGGCGCGCGGGGCCACCGCCGGCCCGGCGGCTGGCTACTTCGGCAACGGCATCGAATGCGCCTTGTCGGCCGCCCGCTCACCGTACCAGAGCGTATCGCCCGCGGGCTCGATCGCGGTCGGCGTGGCCAGTCCTTCCTGCAGCACCGTGATGCTGGCGGTATCGCCATTGACGGTCACGGCATCTACCTTGCCGGCGCCGTTCTCGGTCAGGAACAGCTTGCCGTTCGCGGCGCGCATCCCATCGGGGCCCTTGATCGGCTTGTCCATCCAGATGTCCACTGGCTTGGCGGCTTTGCCGTGCTCGTCCACCGGCACGCGGTAGAGCTTGTTGAAGATCACGTTGTTCTCGTACAGCGTATCGCCGATGAAGGTGATGCCGTCGATGCCGAGCAAGGTACGGTCATCACTGAACACCTCGGCCGCGGCCGCACCGGGCTGCAGGCGCCAGATCTTCGCGCCCAGCGTATCGCTGATATAGAGCGCCTTGTCGGGACCGACGACGAAGTCGTTGCACAGGGTCTGCTCGCCAGGCAGGTCCCAGCGAAACTTCGCCGCGCCGCTGTTCAGATCGAAGCCGCGCAGCGCGCTATGGGTCGGACCGTTCGGCGCGCCGCCCGGCGGCGGCGGAAAGATCTCGCAGGCCCACAGGGTATGTGTGGGCGCATCGGCGAGCACGCCGAGGAAGAACGCCCTGCCATCGGCGCTGAGGTCCACGAACACGTCGGCCTTCACGCTGCCTTTCTTCGCGCGATAGATCTTCGGGCTGCCGGCGCTGCCCAGGATCAGCTCGCCATTCGGTGCGATCGTGATGCTCTCGGGCTGGGACTTGTCCGGCACCGCGACGGTGATCGCGAACGCGGACGAAGCGAGCACTACGGACAGAGCGGTGGCGGTAGCGAACTGGCGGAACATGGAACCCCCTTGCGTTATTCCCGGTGCAGCATAGCCGATTGAGCGCGCGTGCGGGCAGGCGGGTGCCTTGACTTGCGACGCGTCATTCACTACGGTCCGCGGGCCTGCCTCGCCAGAACAATGATCGCGCCATGAGTGCGTACGATGAAGGGCATAGCCATGAAACAAACGCGTAACCTGATCTGCTTCGCGGCTCTCTTCGTCGTGGCATGGTCCACCGCGTTGCCGCTCCGCGCGCAGGAATCGGGCGCCAAGAAGGCCGTGGATTACGACTATCTGCTGCCGTGGGATAAGAAGGCGCTCCGGCTGCCCCCTACCGCGGAAGCGCAGGCCCGGGAGCCGTTTCAGATCTTCGACAATCTGTATTACGTCGGGCCGCAGACGGCCAGCACCTACCTGATCAAGTCCGACAAAGGCCTGATCCTGATCGATCCGACCTACAACTGGGCGACCGATATGGTGCTCGCCAACATCCGCAAGCTGGGCTTTGATCCGGCGGACATCAAGTACATCCTGATCACGCACGGTCATTGGGATCACACCTCAGGGGTCTACGCGCTGCAGAAGGCCTCGGGAGCCCGGGTCGGCATGGCGGCACAGGACTGGGAGATCTACGAGACCCCGCAGGCAGCGCATCCGTATCCGACGATCCCCCGCGACCTCGTCTTCAAGGAAGGAGACGTGCTCAAGCTCGGCAATACGACGATTCATTTCCATGTCACTCCGGGCCATACGCCGGGGTGTCTCAGCATGGAGTACACGGTCTACGACCATGGCAAGCCCTATGAGGCCCTGAGCCTGGGCGGAACCGGCTTCAATTTCCCGGCCGAGTGGACCCGCCCCTACATCGAGAGCATGCAGCGGATGCGGGCCCTGCCGAAGATCCAGGTGCTGCTGCCCGACCATCCGCAGATCAACGACGTGCTGGAACTGGGCGACAAACTGCCTGGGCGCGCGCCGGGGCAGCCGCATCCGTTCGTACAGAGCCATCAGGCGGTGGTCCAATGGTTTGACACAGTGATCAAGGCAGCCCAGGAAAAGGAGCGCCTGGAGACCGAGGCGGCGTCCAAGGGCCTGTAGGCGCTACACCATCTCTGTCCAAAAACCCCCAAGTCTTTCAAAACCTTAGCACTCGGCGTGGTACTCACACTGGCATAACGCGCGCGGCCGTCGCAGCCGGCGCGTCGCGCAGCTTTTGCACCGTGCGCGAAGTTGGCATAGGTTTGGGGCCGTGAAGCGAAACGCTCTGTATTGTCGCGCGACGCGCACCCGAAGCGCGGATTCCTCCGCCTGGTCCGCGGAGCATGTGCACGGGCCGTACTCGCCGACGGTCGAGGACACCTACGAGGACGGGCCCGGATTGGCCACGATCGTGTGGGGCCATGTCCGGCGCGTCTGTCAGGGTCACGAGCGCACGGTGCTGATTGCGGCGAGCGTACTGATCGCCGTCGCACTGGTGGGTCTCTGGGCGCTGCTGAATCCCCCGCCGCGTGCGCTGACGCAGAACGATATCGACGGCGCCGTGCAGTACACGCTGTCCAACAGCCCGCGAGCGCCGGCCGACTCCGCGCGCGCGGCGGCGATCGTCGCCCCGTCGGTCGTCGAGGTGAAGGGATTCCTGTCGCCCGAACACGCCGCGGCCGCCGCGGCCCGCGCCGCGCAAGCCGCCAAGGCCGCGACCCGCGATCACAAGTCAGCCGAGCGCGAGCCGAACAAGCCACTGGAGGCCGGCGCCGGAGATCAGGACCAGCCCGATGCGATCGGCAGCGGAGTCGTGGTCGATGAGGGCGGCAGCATCCTCACCAGCCTGCACGTGATATCGGGCACCGACCGCTGGGTCGTCGTGTTCGCCGACGGCTCCGAGTCAGAAGCGGATTTCGTCGGCTCCCAGCCCGAGAACGATCTCGCCGTCGTCAAGGCGAAGCACGTGCCGGATGAACTCAAGCCCGCGGTGCTCGCGTCCACGGCCGGCCTGCGGCCCGGTGACCAGGTGGTCGCGACCGGATTCCCGTTCGGCATGGGCCCGTCAGTGACCGCAGGAGTGGTCTCGGGCCTCAAGCGCGAATTCGTCGACGCGGAACACGACCACCTGAAACTGACCAATCTGATCCAGTTCGACGCGGCCGTGAACCCGGGAAATTCGGGTGGCCCGCTCGTGAACCGGGACGGCGAA
>DATNLV010000620.1:0-3465 GCA_035602665.1 Bryobacteraceae bacterium
CCACTCACGGATTACCCGCCGTTCTCCACCGGCTGCGGGAGGAAGCCGAGCCCATACGACCACGAAATCGGCCCCGCGGTGCTACGGCCTGACGGCACGGTATTCGCTACCGGCGCCAACCTCTGCGGCGCCGGCAACACCGCGATATATGACACGCACGGGTCGGTCACTGACACCGGAAAATGGAAGGCGGGTCCGCCCATACCTAACGGTTACGATGTGGCTGACGGGCCGGCATCCATTCTGCCGGACGGCAACGTGCTGGTTGATACCAGCCCGGCCTACGGCGCCGGCCCCAGCCTCTTCTGGGAGTTTGGACTGGATGGTAGTTGGATCGCTATTAACCAGCCCGCGGATCTTCCAGCTTCGGCCTCCACCGTCCACGCCCGTATGCTCGTCACTGGCTCGGGCAGCGTCATGTTACTCCTGACCGATTCGGAAGACATATGGATATACACCAAAAGAGGCGGGTGGAGCTATCCGGATTCGTGGCGGCCCACCATTTGTGGGGGCTGTTACCCGAAAGACGTTTACATAGGACAGGTGAACTATGCCGTCGATGGCACGCAGTTCAACGGCCTGTCGCAAGGGGCTGCTTACGGAGATGATGCCCAGTCCGCCAGCAACTACCCTCTGGTGCTCTTCACCAACAACGCGAGCGGACACAAGTTCTATGCCCGCACCCATGACCACAGCACCATGGGCGTGGCTACAGGGGACGAATTGGTCGGCACTCTGTTCGACATAACGCCCAACATAGAGCCAGGCCCCAGCACGATGGTGGTTATAGCCAACGGCATTCCGTCGCTGCCTGTCAATATCAGGGTGCACCCGGCGCCGGGGAATTAGCCGGCGGAACCCGAGGGCCGGCGCCTGTTGCGAGGGCCAGGACCCGCTACGCGCCGGGCAAACACGTGGAGGCGGAGGCGACCTCGATGCAGGCCTTATCCGGCCATCGCAGCACCGAGGGCCCAAGACGACCCGGCTGGAACAAGCAGTGAGATCAGGCCAAACGGCGAGTTTTCAGTAGCGCCGCAGGGCCGAGACGGAGTCACTCAGCTCTTGGTTCTGCCCGCCCCGTGGCACGTCGTGCAGACACGATAAGGGTACACTCCGTGTCGCATACATCTGGCCTTCAGGTCGATCTCGGACGCCCAGACCGTGAAGTTGCAGTCGGGTATCGGCGCGGAGAGACAAGCCACACTAGGCACCGGAAGTCGGTTCGAGTCCGTACAGCGCTCGAAGATCCGGGAGATTCGAGCGCATTTTGTGGCCGATTGCGCGCCCTAAGAACTTTGTTACGGATTCAAACCGCTCCATGGAAGCGGCTCTGTCCTGTAGATCGAGACCGAAGCTGGCCAGAAGCTTGTCTTGTTGCTCCCGCGGCCAGTTGGGGCGATCATTCCATGCCTCGATATTGCCGGCCCTCACCGCCTCGTTGCCGCCATGGGCGGTTTCCGCCAGTTGCAGCCACCGCTTCGTGAGAGCCTGAGCGGACTCGCTCGCGGGGTCCAGGTCAATGGCCGCTTCGATCTCGGCGAAGAGTTGCCGCAACGCCTCTGTGTTCTTCTGCCAGACTTCAGGAGGCGTTTCGTGGACGATACGTTCCTTGTCCACCCAGGCTTGATCGGTGTAGTACTTCCGCATGGAGGTCTCTTGTGGCTGCATGTCGATCACCTCAATAATTTTTCGAAGGATGGATGCGTCGGTTGTTTGCCCTGATCGAATGACCTTTTCCGCTGCTTCAATGGCAACGACGGCTCGATGGATCAGTCTTCGCTTTTCGGCTAACGCTTCACGCTGCACACGCAGGGCGTCGACGAGCGTCAGCGGTCCGTGTTTCAGGAGCAGCTTGATCTCCTGAAGCGGGATACCCAGAAACTTCAGTGCGGCAATCTGTTCCAACCGTTCCAGGTCTTCCGGGCGGTAGAGGCGACTACCGGAGTTCCCGCGCTGCGGTCTGAGCAAGCCAATGCGATCGTAGTGGTGCAACGCTCGCACGGTTACTCCTGCCAATTTCGCGAATTCGCCAATCCGGTAGCTGCTGTTCATCGCTCTCTGGCCATTGTCGGGCCTGACGCAGGGTCAGGGTCAAGAGGATAATTCGCGGCAGGCCAGTCACACCCCATCCACCGCCCCTAACTCGTTCACACGCTGAGCCCCCAACAACGTTGACCCCCCAGAACCCTTGACACCACCCCGTACCCTCATAGCGGAGGAAACCGCGTGTCATCAACCGCCGTTCATCACATTTCGCCGGATTCGCCACCCTTCGAGGTCGGCAACCTGTCGCCCATCCAGGCCCAGGTGGTCGCCGCGCTCGCCCAGGGGCGCTCCGTCACCCGCGCCGCCGCCGCTGCCGGAATTCACCGCAGCACCATCCATAATTGGATCCGATCCTCGAAGGAATTCCGCGACGCCGTCAATCAGGCCCGCAGCCATTTCTTCGAATGCGTCAACGAGCAGCTCAACGAACTGTCCGCCGCCGCACTCGACACCCTGCGCCAGATGCTCACCAGCCCCGACACCCCGCCGTCTCTCCGCCTGCACACCGCGCTCGCCGTTCTCGAACGCCCCGGCAACCGCGATCCCGGCTGGCAAGTTCCCCTGCCCGTTGGTAGGGTGATGGAGCCTGCGCCTGAGCCAGTGGTCCGCAACCCCCAGCCGCCAGTCGCGGCGATCCCGGCGTCCGCACCGCGCAACGCACCCTGCCCCTGCGGCTCCGGCATCAAGTACAAGTATTGTTGTGGAAGCCCCTTGGGCGTGTCCCTGGGCAAGCTCACCGCTCCACCCCGCCCGCAAGGCTGATGTCGTCGAAGCTCGTACTCGAACGCACCCCGCGGTGCGAAGCCCAAAAAGCCTGCAAAGGATCAACGGGCCACGAGCCACGAGCCACGAGCCGCGCGCCTCAGCGCGCCAATCTGACCAGAATTACGTCATGCGCCGGCAGCCCCGCCTCGAAACCGACACTCGTCTGCCCCACGTCCTTTTTCCCCCACACGTCCCGTACGCGATACGTCCCCTTCAGGAACGTCAGGTTCGCCCAATCGATCCGCAATCGCACCGTCTCGTCGCTGTCGTTGAAGAAGCACACCGCCCACTCGCCATTCGAAAGCTCCTTCGCCCAGATCTGCTTCCCCGGATGCTTCATGAAACGCGTCGCCTGCTTGCCCAGCGCGTCCTGGTTGATCGCCAGCACTTCGCTATCGGTCAGCGTCCGCCGCGTCTCGTCGGACATCTGGCGCGGATCGTTGCCCGCCATCAGCGGCGCCGCCAGCATGGCCCACAGCGTGAAATGCGCCCGCGATTCGGCCGGCGTCAGCCCCGGGTTGCCCACCTCCAGCATGTCCGGATCGTTCCAGTGATCGGGCCCCGCGTACTGCGCCAGGTCCGCCTCGATGTCCAGAATGTACTTCCAGCCCAGCGAATACGCGCCCTGGCAGTCGTAGCAGTCCATGATGTCGC
>DATNLV010000621.1:0-2064 GCA_035602665.1 Bryobacteraceae bacterium
CGCGAGGACGCCATCGAATACGCCGCCGCCCACAACGTTCCCATCTCGCAGAGCACGAAGAAGATCTACAGTCGTGACCGTAACATATGGCACATTTCTCATGAAGGTGGTGAGCTGGAAAATCCAGCCAACGCCGCCCCCGAAGAGATCTGGATGCTGACCCGCAGTCCCAAGGATGCCCCGTCCACTCCCGGCGAAGTGACCATCGGCTTCGACAAGGGCGTGCCGGTCTCTCTCAACGGCAGACCGACGCCTGCGGTGGCCCTGCTCGAAGAGCTGAATCGGATCGGCGGCGAGCACGCCATCGGCCGCATCGACCTGGTAGAGAATCGCTTCGTCGGCATGAAGTCCCGCGGCTGCTACGAAACCCCCGGTGGTGCGCTGATCATGGCCGCCCACCGCGAGCTCGAAGCCCTCACGCTCGACAAGAGCCTGCTCCACTACAAGCAGCGCCTCGCCCTCGACTACGCCGAACTGGTCTACAACGGCCTCTGGTTCACCCCCCTGCGCGAATCGCTCGACGCCTTCTTCGAAACCGCCAACCAGAACACCACCGGCGAGGTCACCTTGCGCCTGTATAAAGGGAACCTTGAGCCTATCAGCCGCAAGTCGCCCTATTCGCTGTACTCGCTCGACATCGCCAGCTTCACCATGGGCGCCAGCTACGACCAGAAGGACGCCCAGGGCTTCATCAACCTGATCGGCCTCCCCATCAAGGTCCGCGCATTAAATTCGGGACAGTATACTCATTCACCAATTTCATCTTCGGGCGACAAGCCAGCACCGAACCGCGACCGTCAGGGAGCGGACCCCGAGCCCCATACATGAAACTCTGGGGCGGCCGTTTCGAATCCGCGCCCTCCGAGGTCTTCGAGCGCTTCTCCGGCTCGCTCGACTTCGACCGCCGCCTGCTCGACGCCGACATCCTCGGCTCCCAGGCCTGGGCCCGCGCCCTCGAGCGCGTCGGAATCCTGACGTCCGCCGAGTGCTCCACTCTCGTTGCCTCCTTCGACGCCATCGCCGCCGAATCCACCCAGCCCGGCTTCTTCGACGCCGCCACCGACGAGGACGTCCATACCCTGGTCATCCGCAAGCTAGGCGAGCGCGCCGGCGCCGTGGCCGCCAAGATCCACACCGGCCGCAGCCGCAACGAGCAGGTCTCGCTCGACACCCGCCTCTGGCTGCGCAACGAGATCGATCAGGTCGAAGTCCTGCTCGCGGCCCTGCTGGAAGCCGTGCTCGATTGCGCCGCCCGCAACCCGGACGCCGTCATCCCCGGCTACACCCACATGCGCCGCGCCCAAGCCGTCCTGTGGCCGCACTACCTCCTGGCCTATTTCGAGATGTTCGCGCGCGACCGCGAGCGGTTGCTCGAAGCCCGCCACCGGACCAACCTGATGCCCCTCGGATCGGGAGCCCTGGCCGGCAGCGGATTCCCCTTCGACCGCGCCGCCCTCGCCGGCGACCTCGGCTTCGAAGGCATCACCCGCAACAGCATGGACGTCTCCGCCGACCGCGACTTCGTCCTCGACTTCCTCTACGCGGCTTCGACCATCCTGCTCCACCTGAGCCGCCTGGCCGAGGACTGGATTCTCTACTCGAGCGAAGAGTACGGCTGGCTTGAGCTCAGCGACTCCGTCACCAGCGGATCGAGCCTCATGCCGCAGAAGAAAAACCCCGATTCGCTCGAGCTTATCCGAGGCAAGTGCGGCCGCGTTTTCGGCAGTCTCACTTCGCTGCTCGTGACCATGAAGGGCCTGCCGCTCACCTACAACCGCGACATGCAGGAAGACAAGGAGCCGCTCTTCGAGGCTGCCGATCAGGTGAAGGGCGCGCTCGAAATGGCGCGCGTCGTGGTGGAGTCGGCGAAGCTGCACCAAGACCGCCCGGCCGCGGCCGCCGAGGAGAGCTGGGTGGTCGCCACCGACCTCGCCGAGGAGCTGGCGCGCACCGGCACGCCCTTCCACCGCGCCCACCAGATCGTCGGCCGCCTGGTCCTCGAGAGCGTTCGCCAATCGAAGAAGCCGGCCGATTGGACGGCAGCCGAACTGGCCGCCTTCGCCC
>DATNLV010000627.1:0-4520 GCA_035602665.1 Bryobacteraceae bacterium
CTTCGAGTTCCTGGAAGCCGCGCGGCAGATCCCAACTCGCTTCGAAGATTCCCACGCCGTCCTTGTAGGAGAGGACCATGTCGGCGTTGTCTTCCACCTTCGGGAATACGTTGGGTCGCAGGTGATTCACCGTCGCGTAGACGGTCTGGGGCCGGCCCAGGTACCAAAGGGACCACAGCGCGTTGTAGCAGCCGAAATCCACAAGCGACCCGGCGCCATTCTGGACCGGATCGGTCAGCCAGGCGAAGAAATATTGGTTGCGCGGGCCTTCGGAGCCCGGCCCTCCATGGCCCACCGTTCCGTGGAGGCGCCACACCTGACCGATGGTGCCGCGATCCGCCTCGGCCTTGGCGGCGTAGTTGGCCGGCCACCACACCATCTGGTAGTTGGTCATCACGCGAATGCCGTGTTCCGTTGCCAAGCGCTCGATCGCCTGCGCGTCCGCCAGGCTCGCCGCTAGCGGCTTTTCGAACATCACCTGGATCTTCCGCGGCGCGCACTCCTTGACGATTTCGAGATGGCGATTGTTTTCGACAAACGCCCACACGATGTCCGGCTTCACTTCGTCCAGCATCTTGCGGTAGTCGTCGTAGTAGGCGACGTTGGGCGCGGTCTTCCTGGCCTCGGCCACCAGCGCGGGGTTCGGCTCCGCGATGGCCACGAGGCGGGCGGGCGGGTTCGGCTTCACCATCGTCTCCAGGGGCCACCAAACGTGCGAATGCACGAGGCCAACGATGGCGATCTTATAGTCCTGAGCCGCCAACGGGAGCGCGATGGCGGCGAGTGCGATCAAAAGGCGTTTCATAATTACTGGCCACGAATGCACACGAATGGACACGAATCAGAGTCCAAAAAAGGGGTTCGTCTTATCCGTGTTCATTCGTGTTCATTCGTGGCCCAAAGGTTTTTCAGGTTTTCTTCCTCACCGGCAGCCCGATCAGCGCGTAGGCCACGCCCGCGAAGCCGATCAGACTGAGCCAGCCACCCCAATTCTGGTAGAAGCCGAACTGGTCTTTGCCGATCAGGAAGTGTGTCAGCGGCGGCACTTCCCGGACGGCCAGCACCGCCAGCAGAATGCCGACGATGGCCTCGCCCGCGATCAGCCCCGAGGCCAGCAGCGTCCCCGTCTCCTCCACTTGCGCGCGCGCATCTTCAGAGCGGCGCGCCGTCAGCGTGTCGGTGACCCAGCGGAAAATGCCCCCCACGAAAATGGAAGAGACCGTCTCGAACGGCAGGTACATACCCACCGCAACCAACATGGGTGACCCGGCGCCGCAGGAGATCAACGCCACGCCGAAGGCCGCGCCGATGCCGATCAGCCCCCAAGCCATCTGCCCGCCCACAATCCCTTTGGCGAGCTGCGCCATCAGGCCGGCCTGCGGTGCCGGCAGCGCGCGCCCGCCGATCCCACCCGTCGCCAGGTTCGCCTGGTGCAGCACGATGATCGGTCCCATCAGAAAGAACGCCAGCAGGATCACGGTGACAATCTCGATGACTTCCATCTTCCAGGGCGTGCCGCCGAGCAGGTGGCCGGCCTTGAGGTCCTGTATGAGCGAGCCCGAGACGCAGCAGGCGCAGCAGACCACGGCGGCGACGCCGAGCACAGCGCCCACGCCGGCCAGTCCCTTGACGCCCATCGCCAGCATGACCAGCGCGGCGACCACCAGCGCGGCCAGCGTCAGCCCGGAAACCGGCTGGTTGGAGCTGCCCACCAGTCCCACCAGGTAGCCGCCCACGGCCGAAAGCAGAAAGCCGATGACGGTCATGACCAGCGCCGCAATGATGGCGGAGAACAGGCCGTGCGTGAAGTAGTAGTAGATCCCCACGATGGGCACGAGCAGCGCCAATATGCCGATGAGGACCCACTTCGGAGCGATGTCTTTCTCCGTGCGCTCGATGGCGGCGCCCTCGTGCGCGGCTTCGGTCGATGCGACGAACGCGCCCTTGAGCGATTGGATGATCGAGGAGCGCATGGAGAACAGCGTGTGGCAGGCGCCCACCAGCATCGTGCCCACGGCCATGGGGCGGACGATGTTGTACCAGACCGTGAAGGAGATGACGTCCCAGGAGGACCCGGCCACGCCCAACCGCCGCGGCAGGTCGGGATCGAAGAAGAGCAGCAGCGGAATGATGACCCACCAGGCGATGATGCCGCCCGAGCCGTTGATCGCGGCCAGGCGCGGCCCGATGATGTAGCCGATGCCGATGAGGGCGGGCGAGAGGGATGGCGTGGTCCACGGAATTCCGCCGCCATGCACGACCTGGCCGAGCGGCTTGTGGTTGAAATCGAAGTGCTGCACCACCGAGCGCGGGAAGGCCAGGAAGCCCTGGGTGAATTCGCGAAAGACGGTGAGGCCGCTGTCGGACTTGAGGACCTGGATCAGCGCGCCGAATCCCATGGCGCCGAAAAGGTAGCGCGGCGCGTCGCTGGCGCGGTCGCCGGCCTTGACGATATTCGCGCTGGCCACGCTTTCCGGGAACGGCAGCCCGGCCTCGACGCACAGCGGCCGCCGCAGCAGGATGATGAAGAACACGCCGATCAGGCCGCCCGCGAGCAGGATGAAAGAGGCTTGCCAGTAGTGCGATTTGAGGTCGGTCCACAAGTGCGTGCCCCCGACGTCGGCGAGGAGGAAGGCGGGGATGGTAAAGATGGCGCCGGCCACCAGCGCTTCGCCCACCGAGGCCGCGGTGCGGGCGATGTTCTGCTCGAGCACGCCGCCCTTGAAGCGCGGAAGGCGGAAGAGCGCGAGCGCGATTACGGCAGCGGGAATGGTGGCCGCGACCGTCTGCCCGGCCTTCATTCCCAGGTAGGCGTTGGCCGATCCGAAGACGAAGGCAAGGAGGAGGCCGAGGCCCACGGCTTTCACCGTCATCTCGGGCTGGTGGTTGTCGGAGGGCATACATCCCGAGGTTAGCATTGCGCGGGCCTTCGGCCCGCAGCCGTCAGCTTTCAGCTGTCAGCTATCAGCCAAACAAGAGACGACGGGCGGCTATTGCAGGCGGGCTCGCATGCGTTCGCTGGAAACCAACTCTTCGAAGATGGCCAGGACCTGCTTGCGGTAGCGGTAGAGGCGCTCGAGATCCTCGCGGAAGGGCGACTCGTAGACAGGCGATTTCAGCCACTTGGAGAGCAGCCTGGGAGGGACGTCGATGTCCTGGCGCAGCCGTTCCGGCGAGTGGCCGCGGAGGAAAAGGCCGTAAAACACAGCGGCTTCCTTTTGCGGAGCGGAAGGATCGAATTCATCCTTAGCCGGCATAAGACCCGTCCCAGACCAAAGCGAAATTGCAGTATAAACACGCCGGGCGGGTTGAAGCAAGCGGGGGGTACGTGGTAGGCGTGCGACACCATTCGGGGGACCGAAGGCTATGGCGGCGCGCCGCCGCGGCGTGGAGCTCGACGGCGTCTCCGTCATACCCGCATAGGGCCGGCCCCGGGTAAGGCTTTTGTCGTATGTTGCCACGCCGCGGCCGATTGGTGTCAAAAAATTGTCACCGGCGTTCGATAAGAAAAGGTGTGAATACCCGTTGGTTTTCGGCCCTCCTTCTGGTTCTCCTCGGTTCGGCGATCTCCGGGCCGGAACCGCGCCTCCATTTGAAAGCCAGAGATGTGGGGCAGGTGCGGTCGATCGACCGGCGGCCGTATGGCCGGCCGCACTTGCTGCTGAATTTCCGGTCGGCGCCGCGCCCCGAGGACGTGGCGGCGATCGAGGAACGCGGCGCTAGGGTGGTGGGAGTCGTCCCGGAAAACGGCCTGATCGTCGCGGCGGACCCCTCGACGCGATTCGACGACCTGGATATTGCCGCCGCCGGTCCGCTGCGGATCGAGAACAAGATCAGCGCCGAACTGGGCCCGGACTCCACCTGGTTCGTGGTCGAGTTTCATCCCGACGTGCGGCAGGCGGACGCCTATGCCGTTCTGCGCGAGGCCAACATGGAGCCGCACTATCACCGCGATCTGGTGGCGCGGCACATGCTGGTCTACGGCAATATGGAGCGCGCGATGCGGCTGGCCGGCATGGACGAGGTGGCTTACGTCTTTCCCGCATCCGGGGACCTGCAGTCGGGAACGCACGTGCTTGCCTGTGCGGGCGCGCTGACCAGCAATGGAGTCATCGGGCAGAACGCCAGCGGAGTGAACAGCTGGAATGGCGCCTCGATCGGTCCGGCCACGCTGGGCTACTCCTTCGGAGCGCTCACCACCAGGCTGCCGGCCGCGCAGGTCGAGAGCGTGATCCTGCAGGCGCTGGCGGTGTGGTCGCAGTACGTCCAGGTCAACTACGTGCCCGCCAGTCCGGCCTCGCAAAGGACCATCGCCATTTCGTTCGCCACGGGTAACCACGGCGACGGGTATCCCTTCGACGGCCTCGGCGGCGTACTGGCGCACACGTTTTATCCAGCGCCGCCGAATCCGGAGCCGCTTGCCGGAGACATGCACTTCGACGCTTCCGAAAACTGGGGGATCGGCTCGGGCACGGACCTGTTCAGCGTGGCCCTGCACGAGGCGGGGCACGCTCTCGGCT
>DATNLV010000632.1:0-3183 GCA_035602665.1 Bryobacteraceae bacterium
TTGGTGCCCGAGATCTAAGGTTTCAATGTTTCAAAGTTTCAAGGTTTCAAAGACCTTGTAACTTTGAAACCTTGAAACTCTGAAACTTTACTTATGGCTAGCGAGCTCTACAACACGATCGACGCACTCAGCCGGGAAAAAGGGATTGATCCGCAGATTGTAGTCAGCGCGGTGGAAGACGCCATTGTCATGGCCACGCGCAAGTACTACAAGTCGCAGGAAAACCTGCGGGCCAAGCTCGACAAGGATACCGGCAAGATCAACGCCTTCGCGGTGAAGACCGTGGTGGAGACGCCGGAGCAGGTGGAAGATCCGCTGCTGCAGATCACGCTGGAAGACGCGCGCAAAGTGGATCCGAACCTTGAAGTGGGCGGTGAGTTGCGCACGCCGAAGGTCACGGAAGGAATTCTGGGACGCATTGCGGCGCAACTGGCGAAGCAGGTGATCTTCCAAAAAGTGCGCGAGGCAGAGCGGGACACTGTGTTCCTGGAGTACAACCACCGCGCGGGCGAGGTGCTGAACGCCACCGTGAAGCGGCTGGAGCCGATGGACGTGATCTTCGACCTGGGCAAAGCGGAGGCGCGGATGCCAAAGCGCGAGCAAAGCCGGCTGGAGCAGTTTGCCGTGGGCGAGAGGGTAAGGGTGGTGCTGCTGCGGGTGGACCGCGCGGCAAAGGGCCCACAGGTTATCGTCTCCAGAGCCGCGCCGGGGCTGGTGCAAAACCTGTTCCAGAGCGAGGTTCCGGAGATTTACGACGGGACGGTGACGATCCGCGCGATTGCGCGCGAGGCGGGCGAGCGGACCAAGATTGCAGTGATGAGCCGCGACAAGGACGTCGATCCGGTGGGCGCATGCGTGGGCATGAAGGGGATGCGCGTGCAGTCGATTATCCGCGAGCTGCGCGGCGAGAAGATCGACATCATCGAGTTCTCCGAAGATTCGATTTCGTTCGCCACACACGCTCTGAGCCCCGCCAAAATCAGCCGCGTCACCATCCTCGATGCCGAGCAGAAGCACATGGAGGTCATCGTCGACGACACGCAGCTCTCGCTCGCCATCGGCAAGAAGGGGCAGAACGTGCGCCTCGCCGCCAAGCTGCTGGGCTGGAAGGTCGACATCAAGAGCGAAGAGGAGAAGCGCCAGGAAGTGGAGTCGCAGATGGAGGCGCTGGTGGTTTCGGGCGCGCCGGTCTCCGTGCTGATCGACAACGGCATCACCGACCATATCCTCGAGAAGCTGGTCGAGGCCGGCATCGCCACCGTCGAGCAGCTCGGCTCCATGACCCCCGAGCAGCTCGAAGAGATACCGGGAATCGGGCCCAAGACCGTCGAAACCATCCAGCTGGCGGTGAACGGTTACTACGCGCAGTACGAAGAGCAGCCCGGCGCCGCCGGCGAGGCTGGGGAGCCTGCCGACGAGGCCGTCGAGGCTGGCGCGGTGGAGGAGTTGCAGCCGGTGGACGAGGCCGTCGAGGCTGGCGCGGTGGACGAACCGCAGCCCGCGGACGAGGCCGTCGAGGCTGGCGCGGTGGACGAGATGCAGGCCGGCGAAGAGGCCGTCCAAGAGGCCGTCGACGAGGCCGAAGAGCCGGTCGAAGAAGCGCTCGAAGTGACGGCCGACGCCGTGCCCGAAGCTCCGCCCCTGGCCGGAACGGAGCCCGAATGATGGAACTCTGCTACCATGAAGAACTCGGTTTGCGTGCCTCGGGGGTTGGAGTACAGACGGCGCCATCTCGGGGAGTGTGTCTTGGTGTTTCCAACAGGGAGAAATATGTCTCCCGGGGTAGGCGGTCCAACTGAATAACGTGGTTATGCGGAAAATTCGGATTAACGAGCTGGCGAGAGAGTGCGAGCAACCAAACAGCGCAATCATCGCGGTTCTGCCGCAGTTTGGCGTAAACGACAAGAAGACGCACTCCAGCTCGATCGAGGACGACGTCGCGGATAAGATCCGGCGGCATTTCGGCGTCTTTGTCGAACGCCCTGCTGGAGAAGCGCGGGAGGAACCCGCCGACGAACCCGAGGCTCTGGCGGAAGCGCCGCGAGAGGCGGAGGAGGCGGAAGCCCCCGTGGCAGCGCCTCCGCAGGCAGCCCCGCCGGCTGCCCCCGCGTTCCCGCCCGGGCTGACCACCGAAGAGAAGATGGCCGCCCGTCCGGCCGCGCACCCCGTGCGCCCGCCGCTGTTGGGGCGAGGCCCGCGGCCGATTCCCACGCCCATGCTCACGCAGGCTCCGGCTCCGGCTCCTCCGGCGCCCGCGGCGCCCGTCGCACACGTGACGGTGCCGGCGCCCGGCACTCCCATCCGGCAACCGATCCCCGCCCGGCCGTTGCCTTCCGCTCCCCGTCCCGGCCAGATTATTTCCGGGCCACGTCAGCCGTTCCCCGGTGGTGGACAGGCGGAAGCGCCCCAGCGGCCCATGCCGCGGCCGTCGCAAAGGCCTTCGCTGCCGTCTCACCCGCAGCAGCCGTCCGCTCAGGCATCGTCTTCCAATCCGCCGGTCGCGGTCATTTCGCCGCGCGGGGCGAGTCTGGCAGGCCAGCCCGCCGCGCGTCCCGTGGTTCCGCCGCGCCCGGACCTGGTGGCCCGGCTCCAGCAGACCCGGACCATGCCCGGCCAGCCGCAGCCGCGCCCCGGTGCGCCGCTTCGTCCGGCCAGCGTGCCTATTCCCGGCCAGCCCATCTACAAGGGCCCCATTCGTCCCGGCCAACCTCTGATGCGCCCGCGTCCCGGCGCCCCCGGCTCCGGTCCCATGGCCCGCGGACGCGGCCTGCATCCCACCACGCCTCTGCGTCCCGAGGCTGCTACCGTACCGGCTGTCGATCAGCAGCGCCGCCGCCAGTTCGGCGCGCGTCCGGTCATCGATCGCGAGCGCGAGCGCGAAGGCAAGTTGCTCCGCGTCCCCGTGCGCCGGGGCGAGGACATCAGCCATCTCGCCGAAGGAAAGCAGATCACCGTCGCCGAGGGCATCACGGTCAAGGAGCTTTCGGAGAAGCTCGGGCTCAAGGCCAACCTGGTGATCAAGAAACTGGTCGATCGCAAGGTCTTCGCCACCATCAACCAGGCGCTCGATGTGAAGATGGCCGGAGACCTGGCGCGCGATTTCGGCGCCGACGTCTCCACCGTCAGCTTCGAGGAAGAAGCCACGCAGCAGCAGGAAATGCTCGCCAGCGCCACCAGTAGTGA
>DATNLV010000635.1:0-9643 GCA_035602665.1 Bryobacteraceae bacterium
GACTGCATGAACACCGCGCAGCCGTAGCCGAACGACGGGAAGCTCTGCGCGCCGAAGGCGACGTCGGCGAACTGCTCCACCGGGTAGCCGAACCCCTGCGCGGTCGATTGCAGGAAGTAGCCGTTGCCCGCCGAGCACTGCGTGTTCAGCTTGAAGTCCTTCACGCGGCCGTTCTTCAGAATGATGATCTTGATATCCTGGCCGCCCACGTCGCAGATCACGTCGACGTCTTTGTAGAAGTGCAGACCGGCTTCGGTGTGCGAGACGGTCTCGACGATCGCGGCATCCGCGCCCACCACGTCTTTCAGAATGTCCTTGGCGTAGCCGGTGGTGCCCACGCCGAGCACCTTCAGCGTGGCGCCCTGCTCGGCCACCTGGCTCTCGAGCTTGCTCAGGATCTCGATGGTGTCCTCGATGGGATTGCCCTTCGAGAGCCCGTAGGACTTCAGCAGAACGCTGCGGCTCTTGTCCTTCGAAACCAGCACCGCCTTGGTGGAAGTGGAGCCGCCGTCGAGACCGATGAAGCCCTCTACCACCTGGCCCGTCTCGAACTGCGCGTTTGCGTGCTTGTGGTAGCGGTAGCGCGTCCGGAAATCCTCGAGCTCTTCGGTGCTGGCTGCGAGTCCGCCACCCGCGCCTTTCGCGGCCTTCTCTTCGCCGCGTCCGTGCTCGATATACCACTCCAGGCGCTCCCAGCCCTTGTAGCAGCCGACGCAATCGTCTTCGCTCTTGCCGAACTCGATCGCGCCGATGGCGGCGAAATACTGCGCGTTGTCGGGCGTACGGATCAGGTCCTCGGGCGGAACGCCCTCGGGCAGCGGGAAGTTGCGCTCCTTCCAGATCTTGGGAATGTTGCGCTTCCAGCACTCCTTCATTCCGACGATGTAGCAGTTCGGTCCGCCCAGCAGCAGCACCACGGGCCGCAGCGTGTTGCCGCGCGTGAGCACCGAGAGGTTCTGCATCACGATGGCTTCGAACAGCGACGCCATCAGTTCGTCGGGTGGCACGCCGGCCTTTTGCAGCCCGTTGATATCGGTCTCCGCGAACACGCCGCACTTGCCCGCTACCGGATGCAGGCGCAGGCCGTTGTATCCCATCTTGCAGAGCTCGTCGGACGGGATGCGGAGCTTGGCGTTGATCTTGTCGATCACCGCGCCGGTGCCGCCCGCGCACTTGTCGTTCATCGAGGGGAGCTTCTTCTTGCGCCCGGTCTCGGGGTCCTCTTTGAAGATGATGATCTTGGCGTCCTGCCCGCCCAGCTCGATCACCGAGCCGCACTCCGGATTGAGCTTCTCCACCGCGAGCGAAACGGCGTTGACTTCCTGAACGAACTTGGCGCCCAGGTATCCGCCCAGGCCGTTGCCGCCAGAGCCGGTGATGAAGATGCGGCACTCCTTGGCCTGGAAGCCGTCGATCTCGGCCTCGAATCGCTTCAGGAACTCCAGCACCTTCTCGGGCTGCTTGGTGTCGTGCCGTTGGTAGTCGCTCCACACGATCTTGTCGGTGACGACATCCGTGACCACGGCTTTCACCGTGGTCGAACCCACGTCCAGACCAATCATGTAGTTTCGCGGCAGCATTTTGTAGAAGCTCCTCGTCTCAGGCAGCGGCGGCTACGGCGCGGCCTTCGGTCTTCATGCGGGCGGCGATGTGCAGCACGAAGTTCGCCGCGGTGCCGATGACGCCCTTGGTCTGGGGCACGCGGTACATGGGCCGCTTCAACTCGGGATGCGCCTCTACGTAGGCGCGACAATCGGCCAGCGTGAGCCCGGCCTTGTCCAGCGCTTCCTGGAATTCGCGTTTGGCTTTGGCTTTAGCCTCGCCGAGCGCCATCTGCACGCGGCTGTGCGCGTTGATCTCGCCCTCGCCCGAGGTTTCGACGGGCAGGAAGATCATGTCGCGGAAGTGCGATACCACGGCCGCCTGCGCGCCATCGGACTGCGTCGAGGGCATGCAGCCGAATGGCTTGAGCGACAGGACCATGTGGCACAGATCCTTGTTCGAGTAGTAGATGTTCTTGGCTACTTCGAGGTGACCCTCGCCGCCGCCGCTGCGTGAGTTGTAATACGGGTGCCCGAGCCGCTGAAGCTCATACTGATCCACTAAGTGGTGCGCCAAACCTCCCAGCGCTTCCACCAGGCGATGATACTCACGCTTGAAAATCCTCTCGGCCAGCTTGAGCTTCGCCAGCTTCGAGCGGTAGCCGAGTTCGATCTTGGCCCTGGTCCCCAACTTCCACCACGCCGGCAGCACCGCCCCCTTATCGAGGCCCTTGGTGTCGGCGTACTTCTGCACCACCTGGTGAATCATGTAGGTGATCCAGGTGCCGACCGGCTCCACCAGGACCTGCGCGCCCTCGCGCTCCAGGAAACGGAACATGTTGAAGTTGCCGTCGCCCTCCGTGGTCTGCGCCCAGAACTCACCTGTGATCTTGACGATCGGCTTCACGCGGAGCCGGTCGACCTCGATTTCGTTGTAGCGGTTGCGGACGCGCTCCAGCGCGCCTGTGTACTCGTCGCTGCGGAGTTGGTTGACAAACTTTCCGAGATACTCGGCGGTGCCACCGTAGCCGCCCAGGGCCCGCGCGGCGCGGGAGTCGAGCCGCCACGGCTCGCGCGTGCGGAAGGCCTCGCGCAACTGGTTCAGCGCTTCATCGAGCGCTCCGCTCGTCTCGCCCGCGTTGACTTCGTACGGCCGGATCGCGTAAGTGACTTCGTTCAGCACGTCGCCGCAGTTCATTGCGTTGAGGATGCCGAGGAAGAAGTCCGGGTTCATGTCGAGGCCGGCTTCGGCGTCGGACTGGCTCAGGCCGCCCGATTGCTGGAACAACATCACGCGGAACCCGTCGAAGCCCGAATTCCGCAACGCCAACCGGTACTCCGACTCGTACATACCGAACCGGCAAGGACCACAGGCGCCCGCCGTGAAGAAGACGTACTTATCGAGGATGTCCTGGCGGCTGATGCCCTTCTCCTCGAGGCCTTGCAGGAACTGCACCAGGTTACCGACGGTGAAGTAAGTGGGATTACATTGTCCGTTATTACCGAACTCTTTTCCGGTCTGGAAGGCCGCGACGTTTGGCGTCGGGAGCGGCTCGGCTATGTACCCCAGCCCTTCGAGCGCGCCCTGGATCAGCCGTTCGTGCTTCCACGTCAGGCCTCCGAACAGCAGCGTGGTGTGGGGCCGCTGGTCCTTGGTGAACTCGCGCTCTACCGGCTTCTTGAAATGATTCGTCCCGAGCGACACCAAGCCGCTTTCCCGTTCTAACCGCTTGCGTTCCTCGGCTACGCGCTGTTGAACCAGTTCTTCGACACCAATAAGTGCCATGGGTACGCCCCTCCTCTGTGCTACCAGCAGTTTGCGGCTGAGAGCCGCCTGCGATCAAAAACAAGTCATTAAACGGAGGAAATTGGGTGTCCGCCTGTGCCGCTTTCGGTCTCAGCAGGTGCGCTGGTCATTCGAGGGGGTGACCCTGGGTGGCCCGTTGTCGTGTTTAGCAGAACCCGTTCCCGTGGGGCAGGAAAGGCGCCCGGTTAGTCCTGCGCGGTTTCGATCTGCACCAGCGACGGAGCGGTTACCAGCGGTGCAGTCCTGCGCTGAGGGGCGCGCCAGGAGTCAAGATAAGACACCTGATGGACACAAGATACAGTGCAGGAACTGGTGCACGGCTTCTCGGTGAGGAATTCCCGGCGGACATCTTCGACCGTGTAGTGGGCGAGCGGCTTGCCCGGATAGCCGCGCTGCTGGGAGCAGTAATGCACCAGGCCGTCCTCGCAGATATACAGATAGCGCGCGCCGGCCCGGCAGCGCCAGTCGGTCTGGACCCCCGCCACCATGTTGTCCTGGAACCGGTTGAATCGGGAGTAGCTGCGCTTCCCCAGCGCCTTGATCGCAACGAACACTTCGCGTTGCTCCACGTCGAGCGGTTTCATCTGGCCCCACTGGTCGTGAAGGATTCCCACGGTAGAGGTGAAGCCCAATTCGTTGGCTCGCCGCGCCACCACCAGCGCGTCGGAAGGCCGCCCGAGCGACGAACCGAGGACGGTGTTGATGTTGACGTGAAACTCGGCGTGCTCCGCCAGTAACTGCAGCTTGCGGTCCAGCACCTTCAGGCTCTTCTTCGAGACCTGTCCTGGAATGACGTTGTCGATGCTGATCTGCAGGTGGTCCAAGCCCACGTCGTTGAGCGCCCGGATTCGAGCGGCGGTCAACAGATAGCCGTTGGTGATCAGTCCCGCGAGCAAGCCCCGGCGCCGTATCTGGCGGATGACTTCGTCGAGATCGGGCTGCATGAGCGGCTCCCCGCCGCTGATGGTCACAATGCTCGTTCCCAGCGCGGCCAGGTAATCGACTCGCTTGGTCAACGCTTCGAGCGGTACGGGCGGCGAGACGTGATCGTACTCACTGCAGTATTCGCAAGCCAGGTTACAGCGGCGAGTTACCACCAGGTGTGCCAGAACCGGATGATCCGTCCAGATCAGGCCTCGCGCAATCATAGCCAGTTCGCGCGCCCGTCGCCAGACGGCCTTGGCATTGCTGCGGAACTCGGTGCCCCTCGATCGCATCCCTTCCCTGATTTCACCACATCTTCCCCTTTTCCCCACCCCGGACTTGCCCTGTTGAGCATTTTTGAGGCTAAGTGGGGAAAAACAAGGGTTTAGGGGATTGCGCCAGACCGGGGGCCTTCGCCAGTCCCACTAACTCCGTTTGCATTCACATCTTCGCCATCGAGCGGACAAAACCTGCGTTTCGGCGGTTTTGGCTACCCGCTGGACTTAGGGGCGGTTACGCTGGAGGTAGTCTCTTGGAGGAGCGGATGCACAAGCCTATCAAGTACTTCGAGAAGGGTCTGACCTATGCAGCCAAGGCCGCATGGGCGGTGTTTGAACGGGTCAACCGGATTCACCAGAACCCGTCATTCAAACCTAAGTGGGCGGATAAACCGCTCCTGAAATCTCATGAGAAGGCTAAGCCGCCGCTAGGTTGGCCGCGCGAAACCGACTCACTTTGCCCTAAGTGCGTTCCGGCGACTCGCAAAGAGATACTGGACGGCAAGAAGGACTACCATGACCTGCTGCACGAAAAGGTCGGGGAGATCAAGGCCCAGATCATCGAGCGCGACGGCCAGATCCTGATGGTCAAGGACTGCCCCATTCACGGCCACTTCGAGGACGTCATGTCCATCGACTCGGCCTTCTACCGGCACATCGAATCCATGTTCCCCGGCCGCGACATGCGCGCCCACAATGACGCCAAGTTGCACAACCACGGCACCAGCACCATCACCCACGGCCGCGGCGCGGTGTTGACCATCGACCTCACGAACCGCTGCAACATGATGTGCGATCCGTGTTTCATGGACGCCAACCAGGTGGGCTTCGTCCACGAGCTGACGTGGGAAGAGATCAAGCAGCTGCTCGACAACGCCATCTCGATCAAGCCCAAGCGCCAGATGTCGGTGCAGTTCTCCGGCGGCGAGCCGACGATTTCGCCCTTCTTCCTCGACGCCGTACGCTACGCCCGCGAGGTCGGCTACAACAGCGTGCAGGCCGCCACCAACGGCATCGAATTCGCCAAGAGTGTCGAGTTTTGCCAGAAGGCCGCGGAGGCAGGACTGCGCTACGCGTATCTGCAGTTCGATGGTATCGGGAACGCCGCCAACTCGCATCGCCGCGTCGGCAACCTCTTCGACGTCAAGCTGCAGGCCATGGAGAACCTGCACAAAGCGGGCGTCGAGATCGTGCCAGTGACGACCATCATCAACGGGATTAACAACGAGCAAGTCGGGCGCATCATCAAGTTCGCCCTCGACAATCCCAAGCGCATTCCGTTCTGCTCCTTCCAGCCCGTCTCCTTCACCGGCCGCGACGAGGCCATTACCGACGACCGGCGCCACGCGCAGCGCTACACCCTGTCGCACCTGGCGCACGACGTCAAGGCGCAGACCGGCCTGGGCGAGCCGACCCGCGACTGGTTCCCGCTTTCCTTCGTCAGCACCTTCGCCGATTGGGCGGACCTGGTTCACGGCCCGCAGGCCGAGTGGGGGCAGTTAAGCTGCGGCTGCCATCCGAATTGCGGCGTCGGCATGGCCATCATGGTCGACAAGGTCACCAAGGAAGCCGTACCGTTCACCGCCTTCGTCAATGCCGACAAGCTGTCGAAAGACGTCGCCACGGTCAACGACGCGGCGCGCGGCAAGTTCCTTTCGGTCCTTGGCATGGCGCTTGGGCTGGCACGTAACTACGACCCGTTCAAGGCGCCGAAACATTTCTCGCTGTGGGCGCTTTACAAGAAATTCGATAAGAGCTTCGGCGTGAGCGGCAAGGACTACGGCAAGGTCTCGGGCGACCGTACCATCGAGGACATCGAGAGGCGGCGCAAGGACCGCTGGAACGTCCTCTTTATCGCCGGGATGTGGTTCCAGGATCTCTACAACTACGACTTCCGGCGCACGGAGCAGTGCATCATCCCTTACGCCACGCAGGAAGGCGAGATCTCGTTCTGCGCGTACAACACCGGCATCGGATGGCGCCAGATCGTCGAGAAGATCCACATGAGCGCCACGCTCACCAAGTGGTACGAGGAGCACGGCCGGCACGAGATCTTCGCCGGAGGAAAGAGCGTGCAGTTCGGCGCGATCGATCATTCGCTGGTGCTCAAGGACGAGCTGGTGACGAACCAGGAGCAGCACGATCTGGACGCGCTGGGTATCGCCAAGAATGCGCGCGAGGAAAAAGCGCGCGAGCGCGACGAGAACGCGCGCATGGCCAAGCTCTATCGCAAGCACGTGCTCAAGGAGCCGGACGCTCCGGAGCTGGTCCGCATTCAGGCGCCGGCACCGGCTGCTCCACCCAAGCCCGCGGCCGAGGAGCGGGAAGAGGTCGGCTCGTTTGGGGACTAGACCACGGCTGCCGCCATGGTGCCGGCGATCATTCTCGTGGCGGCGTTCGGCGTTTTTCGCTGCGCCGGTTTGTTGGGCGTAGCCGCTCTAGACAACTGGAATCTGCCTTTGCGCCTTGCGCTCTTCCTGATGTTCCTGGTGACGGCATCGGCGCATTGGGGAAAAGGCCGGCCCGACATGATTCGCATGGTGCCTCCGGCATTTCCGTCGGCGGCCACCATCATAAGCGTCACCGGCGTCCTCGAAATCCTCGGAGCGGTCGGCTTGGTGGTCCCGATTACAGCGCGGGCAGCGGCGGCTTGCCTCGCGACGTTACTGGTGGCGATGTTCCCGGCCAACGTTCGAGCCGCGCGCGAACAACTGACCATCCTGGGACGTCCGGCCACTGCCCTAGCCATTCGCGCGCCGTTGCAGGCGATGTTCATTCTGGCCCTGCTTGCCGTGGCTCTTGGCAAGCGTTGAGCGGCAGGGCGCGCTTAGTCGCCGGTTTCCAGGCGCAGCGCCAGGATCTCAGGCAGCCCGGCGGCGCGAATCTTGCGCTGCGCTTCGCTGACGTCGTACTGCGCGCGGCGGTACTCGACCACGCGCGCATCGGGATCGTACAGCACGTAGGCCGCGCGCGGATCGCCGTCCCGCGGCTGCCCGACCGAGCCCGGATTCACCAGGTACCACGTGTCCGGATCGAGATCGAGCACCGTGCCGCCGTTCGGCAACGCGCCGCCGATGCGCCGCACGCCGTTCCAGTCGCAGATAAATCCGCCTTGCAGATGCGTGTGCCCGAAGAACGAAATCCGCTTGTCGAGATGGTTCTGAATCTGGGACACCTCGAAAGTCGACATGAGGTAATCGTCCTCGTCCAGCGGCGAGCCATGCAGGATCTGGAAGGACTCGACCTCCGCCGGCCCTTGCGGCAGCTCGCGCAGATATTTCAGGTTCGACGGCGTGAGCGCGCGCGAGGTCCATTCCGCCGCGGCTCGCGCCACCGGGTTGAACCACTCCAAGTCGTCGAGTCCGGTGCAGACCTTGTCGTGATTGCCGCGCACCACCACGGCCACGTTGGCGCGCACCCAGTCGATGACCGGGTTCGGATCGGCGCAGTAGCCCACCAGGTCGCCGCAGCAGATGACGGTGTCGTAAGCTCCGCGCGCCTGGGTCGCCACCGCGTCCAGCGCTTCCCAATTCCCGTGAATGTCACTCAGGACTAAATAGCGCACAGTCGTAAAAGAGCCACTTCGGGCGGTGCTCCGATCCGCGCGGGCACACCCACCGTCCCGATGCCTCGCGTAACCCAGATAGAGGAACGGCCCTGGCGGTACAGTCCGTAGACGTACGGCGTGAAGAACCGCGACGCGCTCAACTGCTGATCGAGGATCTCGACGCTGATCTGGCCGCCATGCGTGTGGCCGGAGACTGTCAGGTCCCAACCCTGTTGCGCGGCCACGTCGAACACGTCCGGGTTGTGCGAGAGCAGAATATTCGTCTCCGCCGGCACGATCCAGCGCTCGGCCCCGGGCAGGTAGTCATCGGTCTGCCGCTGGTAATCGACACCGGTGATGTTGAGCGCGGCGTTCCCGAATCGCAGCCGCTGCGACTCCTGGCGCAGGATGCGGATGCCAAGCCGGGCCGCCTTGCGGGTCTCTTCCTCCTCGACCTTGGCGTAGATTTCGTGGTTACCCAGGCAGCCGAAAACTCCCGCGTCCGCACGGAGACGCCCCAACTGCTTGAGGCACGTATCGAGCGGATCGCCGCGCACCGTGATCAGGTCTCCGGTCACCAGCGCCAGGTGCGCGCGCACCCCGTTCGCCATGTCCACGGCCCGCGCGAGTTCCTCTTCGGTGAGAAACGGGCTCAGGTGGATGTCGCTGAGTTGCACGATCCGGAGGCCGTTGAGATCCTTGGGAAGGTTGGGAATCGGAACATCCACTTCCCGCATGTGGATGCTCTTCCGCTCCACCAGAATCCCGAACGTCATCGCCGCAAGCGGCGCACCTACGAATGCGGCGCCGGCCGCACGCACGAAGCCTCGCCGCTCCTGGTTGAATTTCGGGACGCGCCGCCATAAAGACAGGGCCAGGAAAGCGAAGGCCGAGGCCAGCGACCACGCCAGGGCGATCCCGCGGACCCAGATGAGCGCCGCGGAAGACCGCACTCCGGTCAGATACATTGCATACGAGCCCAAGATCCCCAGCACGATCCACAGTGCCAGGACCGTGGCCAGCGCCCACATCGCCAGGCGCCAGCCGCGCGAACGGCGTAGCGCACCATATCGGCACAGCAACTGGCAGAGTCGGAATTGAACCCAAATGACAGCCCCGGCGATCAAGAATTCCGGGAGGTGCCGAAACAGGCGGGCCAGAAGATGCATGCTCGCTTCTATTGTAACGGCAAACAGAACTGAATCCCGGCCGTTGCCGCGTACATCAACACCAGAGAGGGACTCGATGCGTGTGTGCCGCGCTCTTTTGCTGGCGATGACTGTGGCTTGCCTGGCCACACCCTCGAGCCAGGCGCAGAGTTGGGCGACCATAGCTACCCCACCGCCGGAAGCTCTGACGCTTTGCCTGCTTCTCACGGACAGTAGCGTGATGTGCCAGGGCGCGTCCTATTCTGCCTGGTACAAACTCACTCCCGATCCTGCAGCGGGCTATTTGGGTGGCACCTGGTCGTCGCTCGCCGCGCTGCCGTCCGGTTACGCGCCCGATGCCTTCGCCTCGGCGGTGTTAGCCGATGGGCGCGTAGTGA
>DATNLV010000638.1:0-9539 GCA_035602665.1 Bryobacteraceae bacterium
CTGAAGTTCATGGACTACGACAACGACGGCAACGTCGACCTGTTCCTCGCCAACGGCCATCCCAACGACATGATCGAGGAGTTCCTCGACAGCGTGACCACGGCCGAGCCCCTGCTTCTGTTCCACAACGACGGGCAGCGCTGGAGCGACGTCAGCAGCCAGGGCGGGCCCGCGTTCGGCCCCAAGTGGACGGCACGGGGCCTCGCGGCAGGCGACTTCGACAACGACGGCGGGGTGGATGTACTGATCAACAACAACGGCGCCGCGCCGTTGCTGCTCCACAACGAACTGGGCGCGCGCAACAACTGGCTGGGCGTGCGCCTGATCGGGACCACGGCCAATATCGACGCGGTGGGCGCCCGTGTGACCTGGGGATTCGGAGGCGCCACGCGGTCGCAGCTCAAAGTCGGGGGCGGAAGTTATCTCTCCTCGCACGATCCGCGCATGGTGCTGGGCATCGGGAAGGCGAAGAAGCTCGACTTCCTCGAAATCCGCTGGCCCCTGCCCTCCAAGCGCGTGGACCGCCTCACCTCGCTGCCCCTCAACCGCTACATCACCATCCGCGAGGGCAAGGGCATCCTGGACTGATTTGTGGGGCAGGACTCCAGTCCTGCAGCGGGTCTCCAGACCCGCCGCGGTGCCGTTGCCCCCCTCAGTGGATGTGACTAGCCGACTTCTCGCTCAGCTTCCGCGCGATCTCGTTCTCCCGGTCGCCGTCGTCTCTGCGCTTCAGACGATAGTACACGCTCGCCAGCACCACGTGCGCTTCGCGGAAATCCGGGTAGCGCTGGATGACGCCCTCGAGAATCCCGCGCGCCTCCTCGCGCTTGCCCTGGGCCGACCGGACGTTGGCCAGTTGCAGCAGCGCGCCCGGGTCCCCCGGCCGCATGTCGAGCGCCTTTACCAGGTAGGCCTCGGCCGCCTCGACACGATTATCGTGAAGCGCGTAGACCCCCAGGTGGAAATTGGCAGAAAAGTCGTTTGGATTAACCTCTAATTCTTTCTGATATTGGGCGCCGGCGGTGTTATCCATCAGCTCGTCCAGAACCACGCCCAACAGGGAGTGAACCCCGGGCAGCGCCGGGTCGATCTCGACGGCCCGGTCCAGGTCCGCTTTCGCACCCTTCCAGTCCTGCATCTTCATCCGGGCAGACGCCATCAGCACGCGGGCCTGGGCCGAATCGCCGTTCTTGAAAATGCGATCCATGACCTCCTGCGCCCGGTCCTGCCGGTCGTCCCGCATCAGCGCCGTGCCATAGAGGTAGCAGAACGTCATGTCGTCCCGATTCTGCGCATCGAGAGGCTCGAGCAAATCGATCACCTTGCGGTTGTCGCCCTGCTGCAACCAACAGTCGGCCAGCAGAAAGGTGAAGCGCTTCTCCTGCGGCGCCAGGCCGTGCAGCTTCTCGAACTCGGCGGCGGCGCGGTCGATACGGCCCGCTTTGTAGTACGCCAGGGCCAGGTTGGCGCGGATCTGGAGCTGGTCCGGAGCCCCCGCCAGCGCCCGCTCGTACTCTGCGATCGCCTCGTCGAAACGGCGCAGGTGAGTGAGCGCCGCGCCGAGGTTGGCGTGCGCCGCGACGCTGTCCGGCCGAAGCTTGATCAGAGCCCGGTACTTCTCGACAGCCAGCGCATCGTCCCCGTGCTGTTGCGCCTCGGTGGCCTCGCGGAAGAGTTGCGCGGGGTCGGCGTCCTGCGCGAAAGCGGTGTGGATGAGGAGCAGCGCCGGAACGAGAACTCGCGCCATCATCCCACCAGCATAGCCCCTGGCAGGCTAGAATCAAGCTGATCGTGACCAACCGCGGCATGAGAACCGCCTGGCTGCTGTGCCTGCTGATGGAGGCCGCCTGCGTGGTGCGCGCGCAGTCGCCCGCCAGCTTTGAGGAGCTTGCGCAACGTGCTCAGGCGGCCGTGGACAGCAATCCCGCCGAGGCGGTGACCCTGTTCAAGGAGGGCCTGGCGCTGCGGCCTTCGTGGGCGGAAGGGTGGTTCTATCTGGGTGGTGCTCTGTATCATCTGAACCGCAACCAGGAAGCGTGCGATGCGTTGCGCAAGGTAACCGCGCTCGTTCCGGACAAGGGCGTAGCGTGGGGTTTGCTGGGACTCGCCGAGTATGAGCTGGGGGACTTCGACCAGGCGCTGGCCGACCTCAAGAAGGGAGAGACCCTGCAACTCGGGGGCAGCCAGGAATTCGAGATCGCGGTGCGGCTTGACGCCGCCCGCATTCTGATCCACGCCACGGCTTTCTACGAGGCGGCAAGCACCGAATTGCGGCCGCTGGTAGTGCAGTTTCAGGCGGGCTCTCCGGCCGTGATCGAGGCGCTCGGCCTGTGCGCGCTTGCGATGCCGCGGTTACCTTCGGAAGTTCCGGCGTTGAAGCGCGCGGTGGTCAATCTGGCCGGCAAGGCGCTATGGGCCAACCTGAGCAAGCGGCCCATCGAAGCAGCTTCCTCCTACCGGGAGCTGCTGGAGAAATTCCCGCACGAGCCGGGGGTCCACTACGCCAACGGAATGTATCTCGTGGACAGCGATCCACGCGGAGCTCTCACCGAGTTCGAAAAGGAACTCCAGGCCGATCCTGCCCACTGGCCCTCGCTGCTGTTCAGCGCAATGCTCGAGCTCAAGAAGGGCGATCCGGAAACGTCCATCCAGATGGCCGAGCGGGCCCTCAAGGTGGTTCCGGAACGGCACCGTCCGCTCTGCCGGGCGGAATTGGGCAGCGCGCTCCTGGCGCTAGGGCGGATCGAGGAAGCGATCCCGGAGTTGGAGGCGGCGGCAAAGCTCGATCCAGCGAACTCACGGCCGCATTTCTACCTCCAGAAGGCCTATCGCCTGGCCGGAAGAAAAGCCGACGCCGACCGGGAAGGCGCCGAATTCCTGCGCCTGAAAGCGGAAGAGGACCCGCTCGGCCTGCCCAACCCGAGTGGCGATTTTACGGACGCGGCTCGGTAATCGGAATCACGCGGTCGGCGGCCACCTCGCGGAGCGTCTGCCGGACGCCGCTCGGCCAGACGATTTCGATCTCCTTGGCGGAAGGGGACGAGCCCAAGCCGAAATGCACGCGGGAATCGCTCGAGCATCCGTACCCGGTGCTGGTAGTGACGTGGTTATACTGCACGGAGCCGTCCGCTGCCGTGAGCCGGACCTTCGCGCCGATCCCCATGCGGTTGCTCTTCGAGCCGGTGAGCTTCAACAACATCCAATGGTTGGCGTTGCGCGTGGTGTTGCGAAATACGCGGGCCGGGCCGTTGAGAACGGAAACGACCGCGTCGATGCGCCCGTCGTTGTCCAGGTCGCCGAAAGCTACGCCCCGGTGCGGCGCCGCGATCTGGAAACTCTCGCCTGCCGTCGAGCTGACGTTCTGGAACTTCCCGTTGCCCAGGTTGCGGAACACCGCGTTGGGCTCTTCGTACGTCCGGGGAGCGAACAGGGCGATGTTGTCCAGGGTGTTTGAACGCGACACAAACAGGTCCTTCCATCCGTCGTTGTCCAGATCGAAGACCCCGTTGGACCAGCCCGACATCCGCGTGGTCTCGAGCGCCAGGCCGGCCGCCGCCGTGGCTTCCGCAAACAACCCGTGTCCTGCGTTGCGGAACAGAGGAAAGCCCTGCTTTTCGATCGCGGTTACCCAGATGTCGGGCAGGCCGCGGTTGAAAATGTCGCGGAAATCCGCGCCCATTCCCGAAATCATGTCGCCCCCCTCCGACAGAGCCACGCCCGCCTTCAGGGCAACCTCTTCAAAGCGCTTGCCGCCGAGGTTGTGAAAGAGCAGGTTGGGCATGTCGTCGCAGGCCACGAAGACGTCGGGGAAACCATCGCCGTCGTAGTCGGCCACGGCGACTCCCATGCCGCGGCCGAGATGCTCCGCCACGCCAGTCTCGGCGGAAACGTCGGTGAAAGTGCCGTCCCCATTATTGCGGTAGAGGGTGTTGGGAAGCGGCTTGTACTTGCGCGGATTGCAGGAAACGCGCTGGCCGTTTATCAGGCACGGCGGCTCCGTATCCGGATCCCAGTGGCAATAGTTGGAGACGAACAGATCGAGGAGGCCGTCGTTATTGTAGTCCACCCACGCCGCGGAGGAGGACCACATCTTCCGGCCGTAGAGCCTGCCGCCGGCGACGCCTGCCTTGGCGGTCACATCGGTGAAGGTGCCGTCGCCATTGTTGTGGAACAGCTGGTTGCCGTTGACGTTGAGGACGTAGACATCGGGCCTTCCGTCGTTATCGTAATCGCCCACGGCCACGCCGATCCCGAAACCTGCACCGCCCAGGCCGGCCTTGTCCGTGACGTCGGTGAAAGTGAGGTTGTGGTTGTTGTGGAAAAGGCGGTTCTTGTACCGGCCGTCGATCTTCACCAGCGACGGCATGTCGGCGCCGTTTACCAAATAGACATCCAGGTAGCCGTCGCCGTCGTAATCGAAGAGCGCCACGCCGGCCACCATGATCTCTGGCTGGTGCTTCAGAGCTGTCGGGCAACCGTTGGCCACGAAGTGGATGCCGGCGCGATCCGCGATGTCCTCGAAAGCGATCGGGCCGAGGGCCGCGCCTCCCGCCAGAGCCACCAGCGGGGCGCAAAACAGGAGAACTCGCCGGCGCATTGCTCTTGAGTATAGCGTGGGTTCAGCGCGCGCCGTCCCGGAGGTGCGGATGGCGCTCCGCGGCGTTAGAATGAACGCATGTTGAAGTTGCTCATCCCGGCCGCGGCGCTGCTGTTGTGCACCCAGGTCGGCACACCGGCCGGAGGTCAGACCCCGGCGCCGGCGCAATCAGATACTACGATTCACGCCACCGCAAACGAGGTCCTCCTCGATTTCGTCGTGCGCGACAAGCACCACAAGATGGTGAAGAACCTGAAGCCCGGAGACGTGCAGCTCTTCGAAGACGGAGTCCCCCAGAAGATCCTCAGCTTCCGCCTGGAGGAAGGCTACAGCGTTCAAGCCGCGGCCGCGAAGCAACCGAAGGCTCCCGCCGGCCCCGCGCCCCAGACCCTGCGAAAAGTCAATTTGATCTGCATTGTTTTCCATAATCAGGACAACCTCGACCAGACCATGAAGAAATTGAGGCTCGAGGCCGTCCAGGAATTCCTCAATAACCAGATGCAGCCCGATACCTGGATCGGCGTTTTCTATCTTGGTACCCGCCTCACCGTGCTCCATCCGTTCACCACCAACCGCGCCGACGTGGTGCGGGCGGCTTCGACCAATTTCACCGGCGTCGGGACTTTTCAGCTTGCCAAGGTCGCGGACGCGGTTCTGAGCGGCACGCCCAACCTGGATGTGATCGAGGGTTTCGCCAATGCCGCCGGACATGCCGGCGGAGGGACCGAGACCTTGCAGGTCGGCAAAATCAATACCGCCGTCAACGCCGGCGTGAATGTGGAGACCGGCCTGGGTGCGGACGCCCAGCGCGGTGACCTCGTCGATCAGCAGCGGAGCTTCGGCGCGATCGACGGAATGCGCCAGATGGACCAGATGAAGACGATGATTTCCGAACTGGGCACGCTGCCTGGACACAAGACCATCCTGATGATGAGTTCCGGTCTGACCACCACCGGCGATCCCGAGCAGTTCAAGCCGATCCTGGCCGCCGCCAACAAAGCGAATCTCACCATCTATGCCCTCGACACCAACGGTCTGAGCGAGAATTCCAACGTCCAGGCCGGGACGCAGGCTCTGCAGCACGTCGCCTCTCTCAGTGGGCAGCAATCGAAGGGCGCTTCTGCGCCCGCCGACTCCACAGGCACCACCGGCAGCGTCGGCCAGGACGCTGAACTGATGCGCCAGGACGACTACCTGCATAACGCCGTGCGCACCTCCGACACTCAGGCGCCCTTGCGCGCCTTGTCCGAGGGGACGGGCGGGTTCCTGATGGCGAACACCAACGATTTTCGAAAGCCGTTTCAGAAGCTCGTCGAAGACGTGGGCATGCACTACGAGGCGGCGTATCATTCCACCGCCGAGAAGTACGACGGCCGTCTGCGGAGGATCGAAGTGAAGCTGGCGCGGGCGGACCTGACCGTCGAAACCCGCTTGGGCTATTTTGCCCTGCCGGCGCTGCCGGGCGCGCCGTCCTTGACGCCCGTCGATGTGGCCGGCCTGATGATGCTGAATGCGCAGCCCCGGCCGCACGCCTTCGATTTTCGATCCGCGGCCTTCCAGTTCCGGCCGGAAGGGGAGACGTCACAGTACGCCGTGAGCTACGAGGTGCCAACCTCCAGCCTGACCGTCACCGCCCAGCCGCAGCTGAAGCGGCATCACGTGCACGTTTCCGTCTTCGCCTTGGTGAAGGACTCGAGCGGCCAGGTGATCGACAAGTTCAGCCAGGATGCCCCCTTCGAGATTCCGGACGACAGAATGGCCGCGCTCGCGGGCGCCTCGATTCCCTATACCCACATGCTCAGTCTTCCCGCCGGGCGCTTCACGGTGGAGACCGCCGTGCTCGACCGCGAGGGCAGCCGCGCGTCCACCAGCGAGGTGGTGATCGAGAATCCCCCCAGCAAAGGGATCGGGATGAGCAGTGTGTTGCTGATCCGGCAGGTGGATGCCGCGACCGGGAAGGCGGATGGGGCCGATCCTTTCCGCGTGGGCTCCAAACATGTGACGCCGGAACTGGCCGCGACGCTGCAGGCCGGCGCCAAGCCGTTCGTGTACTTCGTGGTTTATCCCGACAAGTCCAGCTCCGCCCATGCCCGCATCGAGATCCAGTTCCTGATCGACGGCCAGGTGGTGGCGAGGCGCGCGGAAGACCTGCCCGTCGCGGATGAGGCCGGCGCGGTGCCGAAGCTGTTCGGCACGGTTGCCAAGCCGGGCAACTGCGAGTTGAAGATCATTGCGACGCAAGGCTCCGAATCTCTGGAGCGCAGCGTGAAGTACACTGTGGTTGCGAACTGAGTTCGGGGCGGCGCGGAGCCGCCAGGGGGCGAGATGCGAACAACCATCATCCCGGCCGCTGGAATTGCCGTCTGCTTGACCCTCCGCGCCCTGGCGCTGGGACAGAATCCACCGCCGCCGGAATCACCCGTCACCATCAAAACCACCGTCAACGAGGTGCTGCTCGACCTGGTGGTGCGCGACAAGCACGGCCGCCTGGTCAGGAACCTGAAGCCCGGCGAGGTGCAGATCTACGAAGACGGCGTCCGCCGGGACATCCTCAGCTTCCGGCTCGAGGAGACGGCCCGTCCCGCCGTGGCGCCGCCTGCGAAAGAGGAGCCCGCGGCGCCCGCCCCCGCCGCCCGTCCGGCTGCTTCCGCGGGCCGGTCATTGCGCGCCCTGAACGTGGTCTGCCTCATCTTCCATAACCTCGATCCGTACACCCGGCAGTACGCGGTGGATGGCGCGGAAGAGTTTCTGAAGGACAACCTCGAGCCCGGCACCTGGGTCGGCGTCTTCACCCTCACCGACCGGTTGAGTGCGCTGCACCCGTTCACCACCAACCGCGAGGAGATCAGCCAGGCCATCAAAAACGTCTCCACCGGGAGCGGGGACTTCATGAGCTCCGCCCAGTCGCTACTCAGCGCCGAACCGGTCATGGTCAGCGTGACTGTCAGCGGCAGTGGAGGCCCTTCGGGAGGCGGCGTCAGTACGGACCTGACCATAGCCGGGGGCGGACTCAATGCCAGCGCCATCAACGGCGCGGACGTGGCCACCTCCTTCGGGGCCAACATCATTCGCGGGGACCAGGCGAGCCAGCGGCGCCAGTTCGGCCACATCGAAGGAATGCGCGAGACGGATTCGATCCTCAAGACCATCGATCAACTCGCCAAGCTGCCGGGACGCAAGACGGTGTTGCTGTTCAGCCCGGGACTGGCGACCACGGGCGATGAGGACCTGTTCGAATCGATCCTCAGCCGCGCCCATAAGGCCGGCGTTACCTTCTTTGCCATCGACGTTACCGGCTTGAGCCAGAACTCCAACGTCCTGGCGTCCACCGCGGCGGTGAATCACGTCGCCTCCCTGAGCAGATCCCAGCGCGGCCAGGGCGACAGCCCGGCGGTGAACATGGAGAAAATGCGGCAGGACGACTACCTGATCAACGCCGTGCGCACCACCGACACGCAGGCCAGCCTGCGCGCGCTCGCGGAAGGGACGGGCGGCTTCCTGATCGGCAGCACCAACGATCTCAAGAAGCCGTTCCAGCACGTCGTCGACGAGATAGACGCCCACTACGAAGCCGTATACCGGCCCGCTTCGGACAAGTACGACGGCCACCTGCGGAAGATCGAGGTCAGGCTCACGCGGCCCGACCTGACCGTGGAGAGCCGTCCCGGATACTTCGCTCTGCCGGAGCTCAAGGACGCCGCCCCCCTGACCTCGAACGACGTTCTCGGCCTGCTGTCCCTCGGCCGCGAGCCGCGCCCGCATGCCTTCGACTTTCGTTCCGCGGTCCTCCAGTTCCGCGCCGAAGGCGAGAACTCGCAATACGCCCTGACCTACGAGGTGCCGGTGTCCGCGCTGACCGCCACGCCCGAACCGGATCAGAAGAGGCATCGCGTGCACCTTTCCATGGTCAGCCTGGTGAAGGACGCCAGCGGAGAGGTGGTCGACAAGTTCAGCCAGGATGCCCCCTTCGAGATTCCAGACGACAAGCTGGCCGCGATCGCGACGGAGACCATTCCCTATACGCACGTGGTTACTCTTCCTCCGGGGCGCTACACGGTGGAGACGTCCGTGCTCGACCGGCAGGGCAATCGCGAGTCCACCAACGAGATGGCGTTCGACAGCCCCGAACGCAAGGGCTTGAGGCTCAGCAGCGTGGTGCTGGTGCGGCAAGTGGATGCCGCCAGCGGCCAGCCGGACTCGAGCGATCCTTTCCGGGTGGGGAACAGCCGCGTGACGCCGGAGCTGGCCACCACGTTGAGCGCGAGCGCCAAGCCCTACGTGTACTTCGTGGTCTATCCGGACAAGGCGAAGGCGGAGCAGCCGCGGCTCATGGTCCAATTCCTGCTCAACGGCCAGGTGCTGGCCAAGCAGGTTACCGACCTGCCGGCCCCCGACTCGAGCGGCGCCATCCCGATGCTGATCGAATCCGCCGCCAAGCCCGGCGATTGCGAGCTGAAGATCGTCGCGATTCAGGGCGCCCGGGCGCTCGAGCGAAGCCTGAAGTTCACCGTAGCCGCCAATTAGGCCTGTATGTGGGGCAGCTTGTCAAGCTGCGCGCCGGTTGGCAACCGGCGCCGAGGGCAGGCTGCCAGCCTTCCCCACGGGCCAGCACCGAACCGCGAACGTGAGTAAGCGGACATCCACCAGTGGCAAGCGAATACCCGAGGCCTTAGACATTCGTCGCGCCAAAGACTAGAATGGATCGCTGGCTTGTAACTTCTAAGGGTCCTTAATGCGCCTTTCACTCTTGGTCCTACTACTGTTCGCTTCACTGGCTTTTTCCGCCGCCGCGCAGTCTACGGCAGTTCCCGCGCAACCGGCCGCGCCCGCCGTCGGCCGCGGAGAGGTGGTCTTCGATTTTGTCGCCCGCGACAGCCACGGCCATCCCGTCCACGATCTGCGCCCCGAGGAGCTCAAGATCACCGACGGCGGCGCCACGGCG
>DATNLV010000661.1:0-21281 GCA_035602665.1 Bryobacteraceae bacterium
CCCGCCTCTCGCTCGGCCTGGGCGAGAATATCGGGCGCCGCATCGCCTCGAGCGATTACCCCTGGCGGGATCTCAGCGTCCTGGCCGCTGCCTGGCGCTGCTCCGTCCCGGTCACCGTTCACGTCGGCGTCGGCTACGACATTCTGCACGAACATCCCAACTGCGACGGCGCCGCTCTGGGAGCCGCCAGCTATCGCGACTTCCTGATCTTCGCCTCCACCGTCGAGCGCCTGGAAGGCGGCGCGTTGCTCAGTTTCGGCTCTGCCGTCATGGCGCCCGAAGTCTACCTCAAAGCGCTCTCCATGAGCCGCAACGTCGCACACCAGCAAGGCCGCGTCATCCGCGATTTTACGACCGCCGTCTTCGATGTCCTCCCCATCGGCGACAACATCCATCAAGAGCTTCCCAAAACGAATCCCGGCTACTACTTCCGGCCGTACAAAACGATCCTCGTGCGTACCGTCGCCGATGGCGGCTCCAGCTTCTATTTCTGTGGCGATCACCGCGCCACCTTCCCCGCCCTGCGCCGGGCCATACTGGAGTGCCCGATTCAGGAGGCGGTATGACCACCTCGGAGATCCTCTCCGCGCTGCCCCGGCTCGCCACTCTGGTAGTCGGCGATGTCTGCCTGGACCGCTGGTGTAACTACGACCCCGCGCTCGCCGACCCGTCCCGCGAGACTGGCATCCCGCGCACTGCCGTTGTCTCCGTCGAAGTTACTCCCGGCGCCGCCGGCACTGTGGCCAACAATCTCGCCGCCCTCGGCGTCGGCCGTGTAGCGGTCCTCGGCGCCATTGGTCAGGACGGTCACGGCGACGAACTCTCCCGTGCCCTCGGCCAGCGCGGTATCGACGGCAGCCTGTGTGTCCGCAGTGATGAAATCCAGACCTTCACTTACACCAAGATCATCAATCGGTCCACCGGCATCGAGGATCAGCCCCGCATCGATTTCATCAACGTTCGCCCCGTCCCCGCCGCGGTCGAGCGGCTCATCATAGATCGTCTGCGGCAGTCCATCGATGCCTTCGATGTGATCCTGGTATCCGATCAGGCCGAGACCAGCCAGGGCGGCGTAGTCACGCCGGCGCTACGGAACCTGATCGCCGAACTCGCGCTCAAGCATCCCGAGAAAGTGATCCTGGCCGATTCCCGCGCCCGCATCGAGCACTTCCGCAACGTGATCATCAAGCCCAACCAGCAGGAAGCGGAGACGGCCTGCCAATCCTTGTTGGGCCGCCTGGACTACGCGGAGTTACGCCGCCAGGTCGAAGCTCCTCTCATGATTGTGACCCACGGCAGCCGCGGCGTCCTCCTGCTGGATGGCCAGGGTGAAACCTGGATCAAGACAAATCCGGTCGAGAATCCGGTGGACATTTGCGGAGCCGGTGACAGCTTCGCCGCCGGCACAGCGGTCGCCCTCCGCGTAACCGGTGATGCGGCCGTGGCAGCCAGGTTCGGGAACCGGGTGGCCGGCATCACCATCATGAAGAAAGGCACGGGCACGGCTTCCCCGGCAGAGATTCAAGGCGTCGCGGACCTCCCATGACCACTCTGGCCATCGACATCGGCGGAACGAAGTTCTCCATCGCCGCTTTCGACGACGGCCGCCTCATTCGCCGCGAATCCCGCTCCACCGACAAACAAGGCGGTCGCGAGTGGATGCTCTCCCAGCTCGCCGCCATAACCCGCGCGTGGCGAGCCGACCTCACATTCGACAACTGCGGCGTCGGCTTCGGCGGTCCCGTCAGTTTCGCGGCCCAGCGCGTGGCGCTCTCCACGCACGTGGGTGGCTGGCGCGATTTCCCGCTCACGGCGCATCTGGAAAATGAGCTGGGCATTCCGGTCATCATGGACAACGACGCCAACGTAGGTGCGATCGGCGAAGCTACGCATGGCGCCGGCCAAGGCGCCGATCCGCTTTTCTACATGACCCTATCCACCGGCATCGGCGGAGGCATATACTTCGCCGGCAACGTCTGGCGAGGCGCCGACTCCTACGCCGGCGAGATCGGCCATCTCACCATCCGTCCCGATGGCCCGCAATGCCTCTGCGGCGCCCGAGGCTGCTTCGAGCGGATGTGCAGCGGCCTGTGGCTCGAGCGCGACCATGGCCGCACCGCGAAAGACCTCGTCGCCGATCCCGAATTTGTCCGCCGCTATGTCCTCGATCTCGCGCTCGGTCTCAAGACGTGTATCATGCTCTTGAACCCCGCGCGGATCGTAATCGGCGGTGGCATCGCGAAAGCGGGTGATCTTCTCTTCGCGCCGTTGCGCGTCGAATTGCGGAGGCAGATCACCGAATGGTCGGCTGCGCGCGTCGAAGTGGTGCCGGCAGCCCTGGGCGACGACAGTGTTCTCTACGGAGCGCTGGTGCTGGCCGAACAACGGAAACCTCTATGACTTTTTCGCAAGGTTACAAAACGGATCTCCTGCAGGCGATTGAGGCCATCGATCTCGCCCAAGTGGAGCAGGCCATCGAATGGTTCAAAGAGACCCGCGCTGCCGGCCGGCACATCTTCGTGTGCGGCAACGGCGGCAGCGCCTCCACCGCCTCTCACTTCGCCTGCGACATCGTCAAAGGCGCGAGCTTCAACCGCCCTTCGCGCTTCCGCATCATGGCGCTCACCGACCAGTTAGCCACGCTCACCGCCTATGCCAACGATGTCAGCTACGACGCGGTCTTCGTCGAGCAGCTCAAGAACTTCGCCCAGCCCGGCGACCTCTTCATGGGCATCAGCAGCTCCGGCAACTCGCCCAATGTCCTCCGCGCCATGGACTACGCCAATGAACTCGGCTGCCGCACGCTTGCCCTCACCGGCCGCGATGGCGGCAAGCTCGGCCCTATGGCCCAGCTCAACATCCAGGTGCCCGTGCCCCACACGGGTCGCGTCGAAGATGCCCACATGATCATCTGCCACATGATCGCCTATCACTTCATGGACGTCGAAGAGTAAGGGCGCAAGCGCCCGCGGCCCTATCTCACTGCGCCCGCCTCGCGCAGAACGACGAGCTCGACGCGGCGGTTGGCGGCCCTGTTCTGGGCGGTATCGTTTGGCTCCCGAGGGCTGTAGGAGCCGAAGCCCGCGACCGAAAGGCGCGACTGCGGGATTCCGTACCGCTTGTTCAGCGCCTCGAACAGGCTCAGACCCCGGGCCACCGAGAGCATCCAGTTGTCCCGGAAGCGCCGGTTGTGGATCGGGACGGCGTCGGCGTGCCCGATCAGGGTGACCTTGTTCGGGATTCCGCGGATGGCCTCCGCGATTTGAGCGACCATCGGGAGCGCGGCGGCGTTCAGCCGGTCGTCGCCGGATGCGAACAGGACGGCCTGCGGAAGGCTGATCACCAACCCGCGCGCTTCGAGCAGCGGTTTGAGCCCCCGTTCTTCCAGAATGCGCCGCGCCCGATCGAGGTCCGCGGGCGGCTCCGCCGCGGCCGGCTTCGGCGCCGCCTCCGCCGTGGGCGACGCGGGAGGCTTCACCGGAAGCGCCATGCGGGACCGCGCCTCGATCCGGCGCAGGTCGTGCGCCGAAATCGCGACGAACAGGACCAGCAGGATCGTCACCATGTCGGCGTAACTGAAAATCCAGCGCGGGCCGGCGCTGGCGACGTAGGGCCGCGGCCTGTAGTTCGTCATGTGCGGACCGGTCGCGGCGCCATTCGGTCCCGTTGCTCCTGGCGCAGGAAGGAGTTCAGGCGCTGGCGGATCAGGTATGGATGGACCTGGTCGAAGACGCAGAGAACGCCGTCGGCGATCAACTCGTGGGTTTCGATGTTCTCGTTCGCGCGGACGCGGATCCGATGCGCCGCCGGGAGCAGCAACAGGTTCGCCAGTCCCAGGCCGTAAAGCGTGGACACGAACGCCATGCCGACTCCGTAGACCGACTGCGCGCTCGAAAACTGCCGCAGCACGTCGACCAACCCCACCACGGTGCCCAGAATGCCGAGCGTGGGGGCGAACCCGCCGGCGACTTCGAGGACCCTGGCGTCGGCGTCCCCCTGGCGCTCCCGCATGCGGATCTCGGTTTCGAGCGCCGTTTGCAACTCCTCGCGGTTCTTCACGTCGATGGCCAGCAACAGCGCCTCCCGGAGGAAGGCGTTTCCGAGGCGGCGGATCTCCGGTTCCATCTTGAGCAGCACCCTGTAGCGCCCTTCGGTGGCGTAGTGGACGATCTCGCCGATCAAGGCCTCGCGATCGACCGGCTCGGCCTCGAACAATTCCCGGACGCGCCGTGCCGTGTGGATCAGGCTCGAAACCGGGGTGGTAAGAAAGATGACGCCAACCGTGCCGCCCAGCACGATCAGCGCCCCGGCCGGTTGAAGGAAGTAAGCGAGGTTGATCCCGGTGGAGGCGATTCCGCAGATGGCGGCCGCCGCCGAAATCGCCAGCCCGGCCAGGAAGCCTCCGTCCAGCCGCCGCCTGCGAATGGCGCGGCTTGGCGCGGCCGGCGCCGCCTGGGGCAACACTCTAAGTACCGTCTCGGATGCCGACAAAGCTGGGTCTCCCGCGAATTGTCAAGCAATTGGAGAACCAGCCGGATGTCCCGTGTTTCTGCGCGAGAAGTGCGCTACGCCGGCGCCACGAAGATGCCACCGCTGTCGCCTGTGGCATCGGTTTGGCACCAGCCAAGGTATCTCGGCGATGCGGGGCGCCAAGGATGAAACGACGCCCCGGAAGGCGTGAGCAGAGATCGCCCTACCTGGCGCTCCGGCGTCGCCGCCATGCCGCCAAACCGAGCATCGCGCCACCCACCAACGCCAGACTTGAAGGCTCCGGAGACGCCGTCAGGCTTCCGCTCACGAAGCCGGAGGTGGTGGCGTTGCTGGTGCTCGAAGCTTCGGAAAAGCTGATGCCATTAGGGCAAGTACTTCCGACCGTACACATGCTTCCGCCGGTGTACCCGACCAGCGTGGCCGTCGGAATGTCCAGGGATATGAAGGGAAACGTTGTACCGTTGCGAGCCTCAATGACGTAAAATCCAGAAGCTGGTCCGGTATCAATACTATCGAGGGTGTTCGCCGTAAAGGAAAGCGGGCTCGACATGGTCAAGCTCAGTGAGCTAACCGACCCTGTGGTCGTATTGATGACAACATCCCCGCTGAGCGTGGAACCACTTTGGGTGACTCCAGTGGCCACAAAGGTGATGATGCTGGCGTGCATGGCTGGGGCGAACAGCCAAAGGGCGGCTAAGCAATTCGTAGCGAAACGAGCATGGAACATGAGCGCTCCTCTGAGTGACTAAACACTGGTCTGGTTGTATGTTACCCCGAGGTGGCGTCTCCCGTCAACGAAAGTGGGCGCGGCAAGGGGGGATTCATCCAGGCGACCATCGAGTTCGGCCTGCGGCGAGCCGATAGGTTAAGCTCCCGAGGCTCCACCCCGCCTCGACATTGATCTTGAAGCCCGCGGCTCGGGCGTACGTCGGGTAGTTCTCAATCGTCCGGCGGTCTTTGTCCCTTTCCGCTTCCCCTCGCCGGCCAGACCGGTGTACCACATTCGGACCGCCCTAATGCACGTGACACAGCGGAGTATCGGGCCAGATTAACGACCTGTTGATAACCGTGGTTGAAGCCTCATACTCGGCGTTCAGCCTGACGCTCTTTCCCAAGAGCTTTTGGATGGTCTGCGCGGCCGTGGACGATATCTGAACGCCAATTCCGGCGGCTGCATCGATTTTGATTGTCACCCCCCTACAGATGGGCCCCAACATATAACTCAACACCGAACCCATCGCAACTCCCACGGAGTTGGTGAGTTTTCCGTACGGGCCGGCCATCGCGGCGGGAGTGCCGAGACCGTCCATAAAGCGCGTCTCCCACGCGAATATGACCCCAAATCCCCCGATCGCCACTCCGTCAAGCTGGCTCATCATCGGCTTGATGACGGAGAAACCAGGTACGAGGATGGTGCCCCCAACGAAGCCCAGAGGCCCCGCTAGTTTGTATTTGCCGGTGGCATGCATGCTCGAGTTCTTTCCAACGAAGGCTGTCTCGATGATGAGTTTTATCCTCACCTGGATCGTCATGGGGATTCCCGCGGTCGCCGGACTGGGCTCAATGGGGATGTTCAGTTCAACCGGCACCTCGATGCGAACTTTCTGGTTGTCCTGAAGGCCCTGTTCGACCCCGCCCCAAAAGCTGAGGTCGAGTTCATCGAGGCCTTCGAGGACGAACCTGGCTTGTCCCACCTTGCCGTTCGAAATCGGGGTCGCCATCGCCAGGTGGAAATTCTGGGTGAAGAGCGAGACATCAATGCCCAACTTTAGCCCGGTAGTGCTGTCGCCGCCAATGTTCTGGCGGCTGAGTACCCTCTGGATCTTCAGACGGATAATAGAGCTGCGCGTCCCGCCCGGTTTCGCCGTCCCGGCCGTCTTCGTCACAAAGGACGGTTCTATTTCCCAGTCGCCAACGGTCACCTTCAGAGGCTCCTTGAAAGCAACGGGGAACGGCAACTTATCCGGCACAGCGGTTCCCGCCGTACTGATCAATTCAATCGGTGGCGCCAGGGCGGCCTCCGGCGCGTAAGGGCTCCATAAGGGCCGCAGCAACGGCGAACCGGACATCGGAGGAGCCGGCGCCGATAAGTCGTGGATGACGTCCCCCGCGTCGGAGCGATCGGGGGGAGTAGACAACATGCCGGGGAGGTCCGGCACGGATTGGTAGACCACCGATTCAGGGTTAATGTCAACGTCCGCCTTGATGTTGGCGTCCCGAACGACCTCGGTGAGTTGCACCGGTGCGAGCGTTACCGCGAGATCGTCGCCGACGGGTTCGATTCTTGCCACTCTTCCGACAGCCCGGCTGGTGGCGAACATGATTTTTCCGACGCGCAGTTCTCTCGCCCCGCCCGCGTTGCCGTCAATCGTCCAGACGAGTCCGTTCGCGCTGGCGGAACGGATTGCGGCCGGCCCGCCCTGAATGAGGACGACATCGGGCTGATAGACGGCGGAGCCCTTTGGGTCGGGGCCATAGCCATAGGTGAGCGCCCGTTGTCTTTCGGCGAGCCCGCTCGACTTGCTTCCGCCGCATCCGATCAATATCATCGTGCCGGCGCACGTCAAGCCGACTAACGTGCGCATCGCCGATTGCCAGCGTGAGCGATTCATGATTTTGACTCCTGTTTCGAAGTGGGCGTACGAAGCCGGAAAAAATCGATCAGTGGGCATGATCGTCCCGCATGGCGGCCTCCCAGTACCAGTGCGGTCCGGTCGTGAGGAATCCCGACAAACGATCCTGATGCTCGGGCCAGTAAGTGCCCTCCATCGTTTGGTTACTCGTCGAGCGATGGAGAATAACATGGCCGCTCCCGGCGGGATCCACCGTCACGGTCTCGCGCAGTTCCTCGTTCGTCCGGTTGTTACGCCAGACGGCATCGAAGGTCTGACGGGAACGTGACCGTGGTCGATGGCGTCTTCCTCACTGCACCTTCGCGCTCGCGGTGGTGGCCGTCTTCGACGCGTCCGCATCCAGGCGCTTGACCAGGTCCGCGATCGCCTTCTGCATCGCCTTGCCAAGCGTCGAAGTCTGGAACGCCGGGCTGCTGGTGTCCACCGAACCCAGCGAGGTGTAGACATTGCCCGATACCTTCCTGTCGCTCTGCGCGCCGCTGAGTCGCAGACTTTCGAGCTTCTTGCCGGAGGCTACGTCATAGACATCCGCCTGAAGCGTCACCGTGGCCTTGGTCGCGTGAAGCCCGGCGCCGATCGATTGGCCGAAGATGGACGGCCCCGACCCGCTGTGGCTGGATTGCTCCGCGTGAGCGTCGAGGACCGTGCCGAGCACGATCAGATCGACGTGGTTGTCGCGCCCCAGGCCCACGATCTTTTCGCTGTCGAGCTGATCGGTCCGCAGACCGGCAGGCAGCGGGACCACGCGCCCCTCCAACTGCGTCGAGTGGACGATTTCCGCCTGCGTTGCGCGGCTCAGGGATTCGCCCAGCGCGGCGCCGCCCGAAGCGGTTGCGTCGGCGAACGGCAGCACGCCGACCTTGACATCAGGGGCCGCGCCGGCGTAAGCGCATGCGACGGCCATAACGAACGTAGCGATGTGTTTCATTGGAATCCTCCTCTACTTGGGCGCAATGCTCAATGGCAGTGCGCTTTGACTGAGACACCGGCCTGGCTTGTCGCCGCGGACGATGCAGGTGTCGCCACGGTTTGGCTCGGTCGTGGCTCCGGCTGTTAACACAGTCGTGCCACCTGCGTCCGCGAAAACCGCGAGCCCGCCGCCTTGGACGTCCTCACGTGCCCCTATGGAAGCGACCGACTGTGCGGCCGCATTCGCCACCCCCACGACTCCGCCTGCCGCCCCGCTCTGCATCCAACCCATCGGCTGGCTCTCTGCGTTGAGCACGTCTACGATTCCCTCCTTGTCGGAACTGATGCCCATCTTGGCGCGCGGAGAGCCAGGGAGCCCTGCGTACACCATGCCCGTGCCGTCATCCTGCAGAGTCATGCCGGCGGATGCCGGGCCGCCGTCTTTGGACCGAATCCGAAGCCCGACGCCCCCGTTGGCGTCGTCTCCCATGGCGGCCAGCCCGCCGCCCATCGACACCGCTTTCGCAAATCCGTCTCCACCGCCCGAGACCCCGGCGGTAAAGCGACCGATCTTGCCGGGTTCGTTGACCGTCAGAAACGCGCCTCCTCCGCCGGGGTTTACAGCGAGGGTTCCCACCGCTTTGCCGCCGTCGAAAAGATGAACGCCTCCGACGCCATTCGCCACGTCGAGGCTTACGTTGGTGCTCGTCCCGACGCCCCCCTGCTTGAGCCGGAAGCCCATGGCGCTGGTGCCCTTATCGAAATTGACAAGAGCTGTCTGGCCGGAGCGGGAGTATTGCAGGCCGCTCGTGGCATCCAGAGCCGCCTCGTTGGCTGCCACGGCTTCACCTGGCGTGACTGCGCCTGCAGCCTGGCCGGGAACGGTCTTTGCGGCGCCCGATTCCATGAGACTGAGCATCCCGCTTCCCCCGACCGCGCTGAGCAAGGCGATGGGCGTTTCGTTGGAGTCGAGAACGTAGAGAATCGCGCCACCGCCCGCAGCCTCCCGCACGTTCAAGAGCACCTTGCCGGATTCGTTTACCACCTCAAACGGCGCGGTGACCTGGCTCGTAACCTGCTTGGCGGGCGGAGTGTTTCCCTTGCCGCTCTTGAGAGCCGACATCTGCTGTTGCATTTGCGCCAGGGCCTGCTCCAGATGGCTGACCCGCAGTTGCAGGTTGACGATCTGCTCCTGGTCTCCGCCGTTCGGAATTCTCTGCGGCGACTGGGAACTCGCGCGCTCAACCACCCAGACAGTCGCGGCAACAACCGCCAACACCACCGTTCCGTTATGCAAGAGCTTGCTCATCGCGCTCCCTCACCGTTCGCTCACCGGCGCCCAAGTAACAAAGCCTCTTTACCGGAAGATCAACAGCAAGAGGCCGAACAGGCCGATGCCCGCTCCCCAACCCGCAAAACTCCAGAACAGGCGCAGTTGCCTCCGCTCGATCTCGCCGCTGCTGCCGGTCGAAATCAGAAAGAGCCCGTTGGCCGCATCCTTCATCAGCACTCTGCCCCCGCCGTGAAGCGGACCGGCCGTCGCGACCATCTCGTATTCTTCTCCGGCCACAATGCAGTACTCGCGGAAGCGGTAATTGTGATGCTTGACGTCGCGCTGCAACTTCCGGCCCAGCCGCTCCCGTCCGAGCCGCAGCTTCTCCTGCATCTCGGGGCTGGCTGCCGCCTCCTTGGACAGCAGGGCGCTGGTGGTCTTCTCCCAAAGGAAGTTGCGGAACGGGGCGGGGCTTTTGCGCTGCAAGTACTCGAGCAGAGCGTCGTCGCCGGGTTCCTTCTTGGGGCCGGAATAGATCTCGCGTTCCAGCACCGGCTTCACATCCAGTTCCAGCCCTTCGGGCCGCACCGCCGCGCCGCCGGCCGCTCCGTCGATCGAGAAGCCTTCCTTCGATTCCTCAGTCCAGATCTGGTGCCACGAAGGCCCCTCCCGGCCCGAGCTGTCTCCCGAAGAGATCGCGTAGTCCCGATCCTCCTCCACCACCACGCGGTAGTGGCAGCACAGCGTGCCGGTGAGCGGGCTGGCCAGCGCGTTCTCCGTCCTCGCCCGCCCGCGAATTCGAACCAGCCCCGCGTTGGCCGGCCCTACGCCCGGCGCGATCGACCGGATAATCCGGTAGCGTGCATGCTGAGCGCGCGCCTTCACCAGTCCCGCGACGCCGCCGGCGAGCATGACAATGCCCGTGATAAGCTGCATGACCGGATCGGGAGTCATTGACGCACCAGTTCCACGCGCCGGTTGCGCGCGCGTCCTTCGAGCGTTTCATTCGTGTCTTTGGGCTGCGACTTGCCGAATCCCGCGGCTGCCAGACGCCCCGCGTCGATGGCGTAACGCTTCACCAGGGCGTCCCTCACCGCCACGGCGCGCCTGCGGGAAAGGTCGAGGTTGTACTGGTCGCCGCCGACGCCGTCCGTGTGGCCGCCCACGCGCAGCTTCCATCCCGCATGCCGCCGCAGCACCTCGGCGATCTCCTTCAGGGTTGGTTCCGATTCCTCGCGGATGGCGTCGCTGTTGAACGTGAAGTAGATGCTGTAGACGTCCGCCTTTCCCGTGTCCGCCAGTGCCCGCTCGATCGCTCCGGCGCCACCGGCTCCCGCGCCACCGGGCATCCCGCCGCCGCCACCGCCGGAGTTTCCCGCCGACGGCCCATCAGCCGGCCCCTCGCACCGGCAGCTGATCTTCACCACCCGCAGCGTGTCCCGGTCCGCGCCGTTGGGCTTGTCGCAGCGTCCACCGCCGATGTAGTTCGCCGCGGAAGAGCTGGCTTTTGCCATCGTTTTGCAAAACGCGGCCTGCTCGGGAGTGAGCGGCTTGATGCCGCCAATTCCGAGACGGAACGACAGCGTCAACGGATTTCTTTCGTCGTCCAGGAAGAAAAACTCGTCCTTGTCCCCCACGAAGTCCCCCTGCGCCTGGATGGCGGGCAACTCGACGAGTTGGTCGTTTACCAGGACGCGCACGCGCACCGCACCGCTTCCGACCCTCTCGAGGGTCCCCGCCACCAGGTAACTGTAGTAGTTGGGAAACTTACTTCGATCCGCGCTGAGTTCCAGGCCCGGGTACGAGTTCGAGACGCTGACCTGGGCCTCCCCCTTCGTCTTGAGCGCCCGCAGAACCGCCGCCGACGTTCCAATCGACGTGGCCCCCGGAATGGTCTCCGCCGATTTCTCGACGAAATTCTGCTGATAGATCGCGCCGGACTCCAAATCGGCCGTCAGCATCACGCGATGCAGGTTGACCTTCTTGATCGGCGGCCCCGGGTCCAGCAGGTCCGTGTTCGGCATCTCGGATGAGTACTTCATCCGCACCTGGCCCGGCTCCACGCTCTCTATGGTCTTGATCGATTCGTAGTCGCCGGCCTGCTGTTCGACCGCGGTGACCACCGTGAGGCCGGGACACAGCGGGATGCGCGGCGCGGCCGTGTCCTCGGCGACGGCTGCCCCCGCCATCGAGGCCATGGCCAGCAGCCAGCGCAAGCTCATCGAAGTTCCGAATGACATGGGGCATCCTCCTCACTTCGAAGCCGGCGCCGCGAATTGAAAATGGCTGTCGTCCAACGGCGGGTTTGCTCGCGGCTCGAATGTCGTTGTGGTCCGGATCCTTGCCGCGGGTGCCGTGCCCTTCGGCGAGTCCTCCAGCACCTTGCGGATCAGAAGGGACTCGGCATCCACCCAGACGGTCATCTGGCGGACGTTCACCTCGCGCCCCGTCCCCGGGTATATGTCCTTGGCGGTGCCCACCAGGCGGTAGCACGTCCGGCCGCCCACGTCTTCCCTGCCGTCCAGGGCGGCATCCGTGAAGTTCGCGAACGCTCCCTGCAGCCCGGATCCGGAGAACAGCAGCGCCGGAATCTTCAGGGCCGATCCCAGCGTCACGAAGTCGGCCGGAAGGAAGACGTTGATGCCGCGCCCGCGCGGGTAGTCGTCCTGGACGCCAGTCGACTTCCACCAGGAATGAAACGCCTTCTCGTCGCTCCAGATTACGAACCGGTCGCCCGACTCCTTCTGGAAGTCGAAGTAGAAAGGCCGCGAGGCCTTGTAGTAAGTCGTGAAGGTGTGCCGCTCCTGAGTCGAAGAGAATTGCCGGAGCACGACCCCTGTATCCGCGTAGGAGTGGAGCGCCGCGTACATCGCGCGCGTCCGTTGCAGAATGTCATCCGATGCGTTCAGCCGGGGCGCCGCCAGCTCGACCGAGAGCGCGATCGACACCGCCGCGGCCACCGAGCCCAGTCTCATGAAATCCCGAATGGTCTGCTTCATGGCGCCGCATCCCCCCTCTAACTGCACTAACGTATTCCAGCGCCCAAACCGGACATTGCCGGAAGCGAATTGTGGTATAAGGAGACCGTTATGAGCGTCCCTCGCGAGCCAGACGCCTCGCTCGATCAGTTCTTCGCCTCGCACTACGACGAATTGCGCCGGCTCGCCCACCGGCGGCTCAGACAGAGCGAAAAAATCACCCTGCTCGATACCACCTCGCTGGTGCACGAATCCTATTTGCGTTTTCTGAAGTCCGGCCGCGTTCAGGCGTCCGATCACACCGAGTTCGTCTGTCTTGCGGCCCGGGTGATGCGGTCGATCATCGTGGACTTCGTCAGGGCCCGCCGGGCCGGCCGCCGCGGCGGTGGCGAGCGCGTCACCCTCGAAGACCAGGTCGCCGGACCGGCATCCCCGGAAGAAGAGATCATCCGCGTCAACGACGCCCTGGATGAACTGGCGAAGGTGGATGGGAGGCTGGTCAAGGTGGTTGAAATGCGCTATTTCGGCGGTCTGGAAGAACGTGAAATCGCGGCGTCGCTCGGCGTCACGGATCGCACCGTGAGGCGGGACTGGGAAAAGGCCCGGCTCCTGCTTTCCCTGGTAGTGTAGTAACAGTTGGTCTCACCGGGCAGGGATGAACCTCAGCGAACAAGACTGGAGCGTCCTTTCACGCAAGCTGGACGAAGCCCTCGATCTGCCCGAACCCGCCCGCCTGGCCTGGGTGGACAGCCTCGCCGACGTCACCGGCGAGTTGAGAGAAACCTTGCGCCGGTTGCTCGCGCAAGGCGTCGATCGCAGCTTCCTGGATGCTCTGCCGGCCATTGGCGAGCCGCCCGCCCCGGCCATTCCGAGCGGCCCGCGGCAAGTCGGTCCCTACAACCTGCTGCGCGAACTGGGCAGCGGCGGCATGGGCTCCGTGTGGCTGGCGGAGCGGTCCGACGGCCTGCTGAAGCGTCCCGTAGCGCTCAAGCTGCCCCACGCCGGCCAGCCCGATTTGACGTTCCTGGAACGCTTCAACCGCGAACGCGATATCCTGGCCACCCTCACCCATCCCAACATCGCGCGCCTCTATGACGCGGGACTCGCCGAAGGCGGCCGGCCGTTCATCGCGCTCGAATACATCGACGGCCTCACCCTGACCGCCTACTGCGATCGCGAAAAGCTGCCCGTGTCCCGGCGCCTGGAGGTCTTTCTCGCGGTGCTGGCGGCGGTGCAGTACGCGCACGCGCACATGGTGCTCCATCGGGATCTCAAGCCGGGCAACATTCTGGTTACCGCCGCGGGCGACGTCAAGCTGCTCGACTTCGGCATCGCCAAGCTGATGACTCCCGGCGAAACTCGCGCCACGGAACTGACCGAAGCGGGCGGGCGCGCGTTGACGCTCGATTACGCATCTCCGGAACAGGTTTCCGGACAGCCGATGAGCACGGCGTCCGACGTCTATTCGCTCGGCATCGTTCTTTTCGAACTGCTCTGCGGAGCAAGACCGTACGCGCCGAAGCGCGATTCCAAAGGGGCGCTGGAGGAGGCCATTCTCACGGCTCCGGCGGGCCGGCCCAGCCAATCCGCCGCGGACGAAACCCGCGCCGGCGCGCGTTCCACCACCCCCCGGAAACTCGCCGCGCTGCTCAAGGGCGATCTGGATACCATCGTCGCCAAGGCCCTCAAAAAGTCGCCCGCCGATCGCTACGCCACCGCCGACGCCTTCGCGCAGGATATCGGCCGTTACCTGCGCGGCGAGCCCGTGCTGGCCCAGCCGGAGAGCGCCCTGTACCGCGCCCGGAAATTCGTGCTGCGCCACAAGCTGCCGGTTGCCGCCTCCGCGGCCGCTGTACTGGCGCTGGCGGCCGGTCTCGGCGCGGCGCTCTGGGAAGCGCGGATCGCCAGAAACGAGGCGCGCACCTCGGCCGCCGTAGAGCAGTTCCTGGCGGATATCTTTCGCGCCAACAGTTCGGACCAGGCCAACCCCGTCCAGGCCCGTCAATCCACAGCCCGCCAGCTTCTCGACCTCGGCGCCGCCAAAGTGGACCGCGAACTGACGGAATCCCCGCAGGCCAAGCTCCGTCTTCTAAAGACGCTCGCCGGCCTGTATCTGGATCTGGGTTTGGACGATCAGGCGGTCGATCTGGGCAAAAAGCATCTGGCGCTGGCCCGCTCGATCTACGGCAACCGCAGCCCGGCCGTGGCGGGAGCCCTGGTCGACCTGGCGGCGGCCATGCACTCCTCCCAATCCGCCAGCCAGGAAGAAGGCGTGCTGCGCGAAGCGGAGACTCTGCTCGATCGTCTCGGCGACTTCGCTTCGCCGGTTCGCGCCCAGCTGGACACGAAACTCGGCGAATACTACTACGGTTCCGATTTGCCCAGAGCCACCGAATACGCGCACCGGGCTGTCGAGGTCTATCGCTCCCAACCGCCTTCTACCGATTCGGTCGAGGCTCTCTACGAGGAGGGCGTCCTGCGCAATCAGCTAGCCCAGTACGTGACGGCCGAGAGCCTGTTGAACGAGGCAGTCGGCATCTCGAAGAAGATTGCGGGCGATCCCAACCCGGCGCTGCCCCGCATCTACGCCACGCTCGGCCAGTCGCAGGAAGCCTCTCTGGAGTTTGGCCCCGCCGAGCGCAGCCTCCGTCAGGCACTTGCCGCCGCCCGCGCCGTCAACGGGAACGATCATGTGGATACGGTGCAAACCGCCATGCGCCTGGGTATGTTCCTCGGCGACGCGTCGCGGCCGCGCGAGGCGCTGGAGATGCTGCGCCTGGCGCGGGATACGGTGCTCAAGATTCGCGGCCCCACGGATTCGTTTCATACACCGCAGGTCCTGCTCGAGTACGGATGGGCGCTGTCGCGAGTGGGGCGAATCGAGGAAGGGCTCGAATCCATCGCGGCGGCCGTCGACAACCGCCGCAAGAACCGCCCCGGCACGCGGTTTCTGGCGGTCATGCTCGAATACCAGGCGCGCGTGCAGATCGAAACCGGCGACTACGCCGGGGCAGGGAAGGCGCTCGACGAAGCTTCCGCCATTCTCGCCAGGACCGGCGACACGGCCGATTGGAGAAACACCGATTACCGCGCCCGCCTGCTGCTGGCCATGGGCCGGACCGATGACGCGGCGCCGCTGGTGGCAGCCGCCGTTGCCGCCTCCGGCGCGTCCCCCATCCGGTCTCTGCGCGCGCGGGCGCTCGAGACCGAGTTGGCTCTGGCGAGGCGCGACTCCGCGGGCGCCGTCGCGATCGCTTCCGCAATCCTCCAGCAGGTCGGCGCCAGTCCCGCGCGGTCTTACCTGAAAGAGTGGGAAGCGACAGCCTCGCTCGCCGAAGGCCAGGGATACCTGTTGTCCCGGCAGGCGGCGAAGGCGCTTCCTTTACTGAGCCGGACGGCCGAACTGCGATCGGAGACTCTCGATCCCGCAAGCCCTGCCCTGGCCGATGTGCGCGGGGCGCTGGCGGAGTGCTGGGCGCAATTGGGAGATCGCGCCCGAGCGCGGGCTTCGCTGGACGAGGCGCTGAAGATCGCGGCCTCTCACCCGCGCCTCGGAATCCAGCACCTCGGACCCCTGCGAGACGCCGAGACAATGATCCGGGCAAACAAATCGCATTAAGCTTCAGACGCCCCCCGTCCTTTTGAACGCCCTTTCAATCGTCGCCGTCGCCAGGAAGAGCTTGTCGGGATGGTCTCTCAGCGGCTGAAACTCATGGTGAAGATAGAACGCGAGCGCACTCTCGTCCAAGGCTTCGACAACAACGCCGACCGAAGCCACCTCCGATGTGTTCCGCCAACTCCTGTGCAGCGCATCCATCAAGAGCAGTCGCCCGAGGCCTTGCCCACGGCACGAACTGCTGATCGCCAGCCGCCCGAGCAGAGTTGCCGGCAGAAGCGGGTACCGAGGGAGTTTCTTGGCGACGGTCTCCGGCATCTCGCCCAGCCGGATGGCATAGGCCGACAAAGTGTAGTAGCCGGCAATCGATCCGTCCCGGTCCACCAGAACGAACGGGGCGGCGACCTTTCTTCTCGCGTCCTGGCCGGCCTGCTCGTGGAGATACCGATCCAGTTCGGAAACGCCGCAGTGAAAAGCCAGGCGGTCGTGAGACGCGCTGAGGGGTTCGACCCGATATGGGAAACCCGGCGGCTTCGTCACCGCTGGATCATCTTCCGGCGGTATTCTCGGGCAGCCTTCCGCAGCACGGCCCCCGGAGCCGCCGGGCTCAAGATTGCTTTCGCAAACGCCTCGGTCTCGCGCGCGGTCAGAATCAGCATGGAATGCCTCTCGATCGCACGTTCGGCGGCCGTTTCGGCGCTGTGCAGGACGAAGTCGGTCATCGTGCGGCCCTGGAGATCCGCCGCGCGCTGAATCAGCAACTTCTGCCCTTCGTTGAGCCGGGCGTCGAAACGGTACGTCTTGGTTGTCGGCGGCCTGCCTTTGGTGGTTTGGCGCATTCGATGGCCTCCTCCCAGTCCATAGTGTACGGTAAATATCCGTACACGGTCAACGGACCTCCTCGTCGTCCTTTCCAGGAGCCGATGGCCCCTCGGCAACACCCCTTCGAATCGTTCGCCCAACCACAAGCCCCCGATCAGGAACCTAATCGTGGCGACAGATCGTGCGGGCCAACCGGATTCTGAAGTGCAATACCGGCGAATAGCCGCCCAAGCCGGTGCGGGTGCCGGCCCCGCTCGGCCGGCCTCACTCGCATTCTCGCGAAGGACCAGATACCGCCCCTTCTTTCTTCTCACGCCCCCCTTCCAGCGCGGCGGCACTTATGCGAACATAGACACAGTACTCCCTTTAAGAGAATTTGTGGGCCGGGCTGGATGGCCGGATGTGTCCTCCGCGGGCGCGTCCGCGCTGGCGTTTCGGGCCGTTCTGTCCCCCACTTAGTAGCCATAAAATACTGGGTTCGGAGGTTTGCCGGTGCGCCTGAGCCGCTTGGAAATCGGTGCTTTCGTATTCTGTATGCTCGCGGGCGTAGCGTCCGCCAGCAGTTTCTCGTTCAGCGGCACCTTCACACAGGACGACCAGCGGCAGCTGTTCCTGTTTACCGCTCCTTCGAGCGACGTGCTGCTGCGAACCTGGAGCTATGCCGGCGGCACCGACGCTGCCGGCGGCATCGTCGCGCCCGGCGGGTTCGATCCGGCCCTGGCGCTGTTCGACGCCACCGGGGGCTTCACTACCTCCAGCCTGCTGGTCGACAGCAACGACGACGGCGCCGGAGTGGCTGTCGATCCGGTCACTGGCAACGCTTACGATTCGCTGCTCGAGCTCTTCGGGCTCGACCCCGGGCACACTTACGCCCTGGTTCTGACCCAGTCCAACAACTTCGCGAATGGGCCCACTTATGGGGACGGCTTCCTCCAGGACGGCACGGGCAACTTCACCGCCGCCAACTGCGGCGGGACGACGCCCTTCTGCGAGAGCCTGGGCGTCTATCGAAACGGTTCCTGGGAAGTAGACATAGTCGGCGTTGGTACGGCCGCCGAGACCGGCGTGCCTGAACCCGCCGCGTTCCTGTTAGGTTCGCTCGGGCTCTGCGCATTCGTGCTGGTGCGGCGGCGCAAGTAAAGTTCACAGCAGGTTTGGTTGAGGGGCAGAGGGGGACACGATGGGGTTTCTGAGGAAGTCTCTATGGGGATTTGCTGCCCTGGCTCTTTGCCAGGCGGTGATCCAGGCACAGACCGTGCCGCTCACCGGCGATGCGTACATCCTGCCCTTCTCGGGCGGTAACACCGGCGCGGCGCCAACGGTAGCCGTGGGTGGGACGCAGGGCTATGTGGGGTTATTTCAGTTCGACCTGAGTAAGCTGCCCCCCGGAGTTACTGCCGCCAATATCGCGAGCGCATCCCTGCGGCTGTATGTCAATAAGGTTGGCTCGCCGGGCACCATCAGCCTTTACGCCGCCACCTCGGCGTGGACGGAACTCACCGTTAACGGTCTGGCTGGCAGCCCGTTGCCGGGAGCGCTGGCTGCCGGGCCCGTCAGCGTCACCACCGCGAACGCATTTCTTGCGATTCCGGTCACAGCCCTGGTGCAGTCCTGGGTGAGCGGCGCTCCTGCACTCGGGATTCTGATACAGGCTAACTCCACCACTTCGGTGTCCTTCGATAGTAAAGAGAGCACCGCCACCAGCCATCCGGCCGTGCTCGAAGTCGTTCTCGCGCCCCCTGCCGGACCCGCCGGCCCCGCCGGTGCTACAGGTCCAACCGGTCCCACCGGCGCTCCGGGTCCCGCCGGCGCCAGCCCGAAGGGCGATACCGGCGCTACTGGTGCGCAAGGGCTGGCTGGTGCGCAAGGCCCACAAGGAGTCGCCGGTCCCCAAGGCCCCACCGGGGCTGCAGGAGCAATCGGCGCTCCAGGGCTCGCAGGAGCCGCCGGCGCTGCCGGACCTACCGGCCCCGCCGGGCCCGCCGGCGCCGCGGGAGCCACCGGTGCCGCCGGACTCGCGGGCGCGGCTGGCCCCGCCGGACCTACCGGCCCCCCCGGTCCCACAGGCATTCCGGGAGCCACCGGCGCTACCGGGCCCGCCGGCCCAGCCGGCGCGATCCTCAACAGCTTTGCGATTTCGCCGGTGCAGCCGCCCGGAGCCATCTCCTCGTCTCTCACCGAAAACGTCATCCTGGTCAATAACACCAGCGCCGGCGTTCCCAACTTCACCTTGCCCTCCGCCGGCCCCGGAACAGCGGGCAAGGATCTGTGGATCGACGGCAATGATTTCACTACCAACGGCAACTCGTTCAATATCCTGGCCGCCGCCGGCGATGAAATCATCGTTCACGATTCGGTGATCTGCTCCTCTACTCCAGTCGGCCTGCAGGCCTGCACCCTGGCGACGTTTGGTCCCATCAACTACCGCCTTCATGTGATCTCGGACGGCAACCATCGCTGGTATTCCGTCCAGTGGGACTAGGGAGAGAACGCTATGAGCCACAAATTCTCGAAACTCGCGTGCTGTCTGGCCGCCGGCTGGGTTCTTCTCCCCGTGCTGGCCCGGGGCGAGACCGCTCCCCTGGCGGGCGACACCTACATCGTCACCGGCGATGCCGCCAACCACGGCGGCCTGACCACCATCAGCGTCGGCGGCGGTTCCGCCGCGCAAGGCCTGCTGCTGTTCGACCTCAGTCACCTGAGCGGTACGGCCGCCACGGTGACCCGGGCCCGCTTGTGGTTCTACGTGAGCAAGGTCGGCTTTCCCGGCGCCGTGGACATCGCCGCCGCCAATGCATCCTGGTCGGAATCCACCGTCTCCGGAGTAGGCGGACCTGCGCCTGGCGCGCCGGTCGCGCTCGGAGTCCCCACCAACTTCGTCGGTTGGGTCGAAGTCGACGTCACCGCGCAGGTGATCTCCTGGTTGAACGGCAGTCCCAACGACGGGTTCATCATCAGCGCCCAGATTCCCTCCACGACGATCTACATCGACACCAAGGAAAGCGTCACCACCAGCCACGCCGCCTTCCTGGACGTGCTCTTCTCCGGCGCCGCGGGGCCCGCGGGCCCCACCGGTGCGCCGGGTCCCGCCGGAGCAACCGGTACGGCCGGCCCGGCTGGGAGCGCGGGAGCCGCGGGCGACACCGGTCTGCCCGGACCCGCCGGACCAACCGGAGTTGCCGGCCCCACCGGCCCCACCGGTCCTTTAGGCGCCACCGGCCCGGCGGGAGCCACCGGAACCGCCGGACCCGCCGGAGTACGCGGCCCCACCGGACCCACCGGACCTTTCGGCCCCACCGGTGCCTCGGGCGCCACCGGACCAGCAGGTCCAGCCGGCGTCGCAGGTCCGACCGGGCCAACCGGCCCGTTGGGTGCCCCCGGGGGCAACGGACCCGCCGGGCCCACCGGACCCGCGGGTGCCGCCGCGACCCACGATTCCGTCAGTCCCACCGTGCTCGTCAACACCTCCGCAATCGCCAATTCCGACACGCACTTCGTCTTCCTGGTGAATAACGCGTCTGGCGCGGCCACGATCACGTTGCCCAGTGCCTCGAGCGGCGCCGGTAAGCAGATCCGCCTGCAGGCCACGGTTCCGTATAACGGTCACCTCATCACGGCGGTCCCCGCGGGCAGCGACGGCATTTGGGACACCAACTTTCCCCCCGCGCTCACCAGCCTCAGCCACCAGGCCGGCATGACATTGGTCTCGGATGGCGTGTCGCGCTGGTTGGTCCTGTGGACGAACTAGAGGAGAACATCATGGGCACCCAATCTCTTGTCAAGGCGTCGGCGTTGCTGTTCGTTGCATGCGCGGTGTGCCTTCCCTCGCTGCGGGCCGCCGATTTCCAGGTCGTACAGGACACGTATGTTGCGTCCGCCGCGCCCGGCTCCAATTTCGGCGCGGCCGTCACTTTGAACATCGCCCCCGGCAATGCCGGCCTGGTGCAGTTCGATCTCTCTTCGATTCCGGCCGGCCCCGTCGCCGTGGCCTATCTCAAGGTCTATGTCGATAAGGTGACCACCTCCGGATCCATCAGCCTGTCTGAAGTGACATCCGCGTGGACTGAGCTTGGGGCGACCTTCTCCGGGCGGCCGACCGTCACCGTGCCCTTTGCCACTGCGCCCGTGAGCACCGCGAATACCTTCGTGCTGGTGGATGTCACGGCGCAGGTCGACGGTTGGCTGGCCACCCCGGCAAGTAACTTAGGCATTTCGATTACCGGTGTCGGCTCCACCAACGTCGCGCTCGATAGCAAGGAGAACACCGCCACCAGCCACGCGCCCGAGTTGGACATCGCCTTCATCGCACCCGGTGGGCCTGCCGGCGCTGCCGGGCAACCGGGCGCTGCCGGACCAGCCGGCGCCACCGGACCCGCAGGCGTCAGCGGACCTAAAGGAGCCACCGGCGCTACCGGCCCGACCGGACCCTTCGGTGCCACCGGCCCCGCCGGCGCAGTTGGAGCGCCGGGACTGGCCGGCGCACCCGGACCCAACGGCCCGACTGGCCCGTTTGGTCCTACCGGCGCCGCCGGCTCGGCTGGAGCTCAGGGATTGGCGGG
>DATNLV010000674.1:0-3343 GCA_035602665.1 Bryobacteraceae bacterium
GTTCGAGAATGTCGGAGGCGGTTACCAGCACGGGGTCGGGCGGCACAGCTTGGCCCAGCTCACGGATCTCGGCGTCGCGCAGCACCGGATTGAACAGCCCGTTGACGGAGACCGGGAGACCGGTGACCTCGACCCAATCGCCAACCTTAAGCGCCGCCGCCGGGTGGTCCTGGATCAAGACGCCGCCGGTGGCGTCGCTGACGTAGGTGGGGCCGGTGGGCTGGGTCAGGATCACCACCCCGCGAACTCGGGAGCGCTCGCCGAAATTCGAGGCGGAGGAGAACTGCAGAAGCTGGTCGACGTTCAGAAGGGGCGGGGCATGAGGCGCTCCGCCTTCGACGCGAATGAAGCGGACGTCGGGGACGAAGAGCTGCACACCCAGGATCTGGCGCTTGAAGTTGAACCGGGTGCCGCAGACGCCCAGGAGGCGGACATGCGAATCGAGCAGGGATGCGGGCAATGCCGTGTCGCCCGAGACATAGGCGGAGAAATGGTGCATGCCCCAGGTGATGCCGAGGCTGGAATACCCCGCCTGCCTGCGGATCGAATGCACGATGCCATTCGCCTCGACCCATTCACTGTCGGCGATGCCGGCGAAAACTTGCTCCATGTCGACCCGTAGTGGTTCAGGCAGGGCCTGCCTGCCGACCACGTGCACACTGGTTCCCCTGACCACGGGTGCGAACTGGCCCGGGCCGCTGAACCCCTCCAACTCCGCCACGTCGCCGGCGTTCAACGCCGGTTGGGCCTGTCCGTCGAAGAACACATAAATCCCCCCGGTCCGGTCCTGTAGAAAGGTGTTCGTAGTCACCGGGTTGTGGTACGTCACCACGGCGCGAAGATGGACTGGATACGCTCGTCTCGCCTCGTCTTCCGAGAGCTGTTTCACCTGGTTTACCGTGGTCAGTACAGGCAATGGCACGGGGCTTCGGTCTTCTAGGGCCCGCTCCCGCACCGAGCATCCGGTCAGAGCCAGCTCTCCGTGCTGCTGGCCCACAAAACACAGCACGTCGAGCGCGCTGCCGGCTTCGATGGATTCCGCCGGGGCGGGCTGGAGAGGCAGCGCACCAGTGGAATCCCGGAAGCTCAGCCTGCCCGCTTCGAGCGAAACCCGGCCGTGCAGGCGAATTCGATGGTCAGACGGGCGGCCTGGGTCCATGGAAACGACTGAGCGGACGGTCGTGACCGGAAGATCCGCCGCACTGGGGGAAGGCCGCACGACCACGACATCTTCGAGCGACGTCACCCACAACTTCACTCCTACAGCGGCGCCGCGGGCATCGAGGCTCGTGACCAGATCGCCCCGCGCCCGGACCACGGCGTCTACGAGCGAGCGATAATCGAACGCCGATTGATTCCTGATTCCGACATGGACATCCCAGCCTAGAGCGTGTACGACCAGCGAGTACCTGCCTGCCCTGTCCAGGAAGGCGGATCTCACGACGCCTTCAATCTCGACGTAGCGGTACTGCAGCCGCCCCGAGGCGAGATCCTGGGCGTCAGGCCGAGCCGGCTCGGGAAGCGGGCTGTGCCGGTCGCCGATACGAATGCTCTCGGACACAACCTCGGGAGTGGATCCGCCGCTGGCTACCGTTCCCTGGAGTTCCACGACAGTCCCGCGATCGATGCCCAGGGGCAGGCTTCCCACCCGGACTGCGCCCGTGGCATCCTGCACGAGCAACAACTGAAATGCACCATCCACGTATGTGACCGTCCCGCGCAGTCGAACCGGCGCCTGCGCGGCAACCGCCTCCGGCGTGAGCTGGCGCACCTGCTCAACGGTCGTCAGCGGGCCGTTCGGTGCGCTGTGCGAAAACCTCGCGCACCCGCTCGCGGAGAGATACAAACCGAGCGCCAGAGCGGCAGCTCGTGTCCCTGTTTGTCCAAGGCCGGAGGCCCTCTTAGATGCAGGTCCCATCGTAGTTCTCGGCAGCGGGCGGCCAGTTTGGACTCTGGCTGCGGCTGCAGTCTGACAAGCATTTGTCTTGAGGCTTCCCCGACCCCAGCAGGGCCCACTCGGGGGGTGCGCTGGTGCCCGTAAGGAGCTTCTCTCGCAACTCGCCCGGCTTGAGAATCCCGTCCTCGGTCACAATACCGGAGACATACTCGAGCGGCGTGATGTCGAAGTGGTGGTTGACGACTGTGACGTGCGGCAGATCGTGCTCCAGCAGTTCGCGCGGATTCTTCGGCGTCTCGAGCGGTGGCTCGTAGAACGGTGGAAGGAACTTACAAGACGGGCACAGCACATAGACCGGCACTCGCAACTCGCGGGCGGCCAGTGCCAGTAGGGCGGTTCCGGTCTTGTTGAAAATGCCGCGCGGCGAGGCGGCATCGGCGCCCAGTAAGACCAGCTGCACCCCGGAAAGCATGTGGTGAATGGCGGAGTCCGCGATCAATGAAACGGGGATTCCCACCATGCCCAGGCTGGCGGCCATCGCGACGCCCTCACAAATGGGGCGGGATTCAGGACAAATAACGGAAAATCTCTTATTATCCCAAAACGCCTGGCGCAGCGCGGTCAGTATGGTGGAGCTGAACGAGTGTGTCATCACGGTGGCGCCTTCGGAAACCAAAGCCCCGGCTCTCTCCGCCACTCGCGCGGTGGTCTGCTCCATCGACTCCAGAAACTCGCGGCAGGCCGCAGCCACATCGGAAGAGCACGGCGCCCGTGCGGCGAGATTGAGGATCGAACCGACCGCAGGCTGAGCGGCAGCCAGAGCACCGGCGATTTCCCGCAGGTCCTCCGGCGTATGCTCGGCGCATTCGACAAGCACCCTGGCCGCGCGAAGGGTCTGCTTGGCGGCTCCGCTCGCGCGATCGTTTCTCAATTCATCGATTGCAGTCCTGATTTGGATCGCGTAAGCGTCCGACGAAATACTGTGAGAGTCTGCCATGGCGTTCTCCACCACATCAATCGAACACCTAATAATGCCTAATTTCAAGCAGGCATTTTCTTAATCACGCATTTGAGGGGAAAGCGGCGCGCATTGCCTCGGTTGCCGCCGAAACTGCTGGCGCTGCGTACGCAACCATTGCAGGGATTGGAGTTACGCGGGCAGGCTCGGTGTCGGCCCAGCAGGCTCGTCTGGTACGCTTTACCAGCAACTGGGCCGGGAGGAGGCTCCGGCAAGCTACGCTATGGCTCGGCAGTACTGCCTGAGTCGTCGCGATGGGCGCGTCGTACTGCGCGATTGGAACGTACCGGGCCATACTAGTCCCCCCAAGCGTACTGGTAGACTCACCGGGGACCAACCCTCAATGACCCCGATCTCGCCTACAGTGGAGAGGTCTCCCCCCCACCCTTGGTTGCGCATGGTCCTGGCGGGCAGGCGAGCGGGGCGGC
>DATNLV010000675.1:0-2009 GCA_035602665.1 Bryobacteraceae bacterium
TCGGCGAGATCGAGCAGGAACCGAACTCGGTTCTCGAGTGGGCGCTGATGCTGCTTTCGGTAGCGGTCGCCGGCGCGGGCATCGCGCTGGCATGGATTCTCTATCAGAAGAGGAAGCCGGCTGTCGAGCCGCTTCAGGCGCTCGGCCCGCTCTACACAGGCTCGTTGAACAAGTGGTACGTGGACGAAGCCTACGACGTTGTATTCGTGAACGGACTTTCGAAGGGCGGTGGGACGGTGCTCTCGCGCTTCGACCAGAAGGTGGTCGATGGCGGCGTGAACGGCGCGGGCTGGCTCACGCGCTTCACCTCGACCGTCAGCATGTGGTGGGACACCTGGATCGTGGACGGCGCGGTGCGGCTGACGGGGTTCTCGGTGAAGATGTGCGGCAGTGTGGTGCGGATCTTCCAGACCGGTTCGGTGCAGGCCTACGCGCTGGCGTTCGTCCTCGGCGTGGCCGTGATTTTGGGATATTACCTGGTGCGCTAAATGGGCAACCACTACCTTAGCTGGGTCCTGTTCACACCGCTCATCGGCGCGGCGGTGCTGCTGCTGATCCCGGCCTCGAAGAAGAACCTCATCCGCATCCTTGCGAACGTCTTCGCGCTGGCCGCCTTCGCGGTGTCGCTGCCGCTCGCCTTGAACTTCAACAAGGATGCCGGCTTTCAGTACACCGAGCGCGCCGATTGGATTCCCGCGCTCGGCGCGCACTACGCCATCGGCATCGACGGCATCAGCCTGCTGCTGGTGATGCTGACGACCGTGATCGGCGCCATCGCCATCCTCTCCTCCTGGCGCGCTATCGACACCCGCGTCAAGGAATACTACATCATGTTCCTGTTGCAGCAGACGGGAATCATCGGCGTGTTCGTGTCGATGGACTTCTTCCTGTTCTTCGTGTTCTGGGAAGCGGTGCTGGTGCCGATGTACTTCATCATCGGCGTCTGGGGCGGGCCGCGGAAGCTCTACGCCGCCATCAAGTTTTTCCTCTACACGCTGGCCGGCGGCGCGCTGATGCTGCTCGGCATCCTGACGCTCTACTTCGAGCACTTCCGCCAGTTCGGCGTCTACACCTTCGAAATCTCCGAGCTGATGAAGACCGACCTGACGCGCGCGCCGCTACACATGGAGCAGTGGGTGTTCTGGGCGTTCTTCCTCGGCTTCGCCATCAAGGTGCCGATGTTCCCGTTCCACACCTGGCTGCCGGACGCGCACGTCGAGGCGCCCACGGCCGGTTCGGTGGTGCTCGCGAGCGTGCTGCTGAAGATGGGCACCTACGGCTTCATCCGCTTCTCGCTTCCTCTGCTGCCCAACGCCTCCAACGACGTCACCATCGTGCAGATCCTGGCCGGGCTCTCCATCATCGGCATCCTCTACGGCGCGCTGGTCAGCCTGATGCAGCAGGATTGGAAGAAGCTGGTGGCGTACTCCTCGGTCAGCCACCTGGGCTTCTGCACGCTCGGTATTTTTGCGCTGAATCCGAACGGCCTGGCGGGCAGCGTGATCCAGCAGATCAACCACGGCATCTCGACCGGCATGCTCTTCCTGGTGGTGGGCATCATGTACGAGCGCCGTCACACGCGCGAGTTGAAGGAATACGGCGGCCTGGGCCACGTGATGCCGGTCTACGCCACGGTGTTCGCCATCGCGATGCTCAGCTCGGCGGGGCTTCCGCTGCTGAACGGGTTCATCGGCGAGTTCACCATCCTGCAAGGCGCCTTCGAGGCGAACCGCATCTGGGCGGCGCTGGCCGTGCTCGGGGTGATCTTCGGCGCGGCGTACCTGCTGTGGATGTACCAGCGCACCGTGCTCGGCGAAGTGACCAACGAGAAGAACCGCGGCTTGCCCGATCTGAGTCTGCGCGAACTGGCGACGTTCCTGCCGCTGATCGCCTGGGCCATCTGGATCGGCGTCTATCCGAAACCGTTCTTCGACGTGCTCGAAAAGCCGGTGGCGCAGATCGTCGAGCGCGTGAAACCCGGGTACTTTGGCCGCAACCGCGTGGCGACG
>DATNLV010000677.1:0-2324 GCA_035602665.1 Bryobacteraceae bacterium
ACGCCGGGGCTTTCGGGGTCGACGGCGACGCAGGCGTAGCCGTAGGTGCCGTTGTGTTGATAGGATGGCGCGGGCGGCGTGATGTTGGTCCAGGTGCCGTTGAGGGTGGGAGTGCTGTTGGGAGGCGGCGTGAATCTCCACACGGCACCGGCGGTGATGTTGTTGGGGCCGACGTCGTTGCCGTAAGAGAGGTAGATATTGCCGTCCGGTCCGAGGGGGCCGTGGCTGGGATAGAGGCCGGTTGGCTGTCCTGGAACGGCCTGCCAGGTGGCGCCGGCGTCCGCGCTGCGATAGAGGTTGGTGCCCGGGTCCGAGACGCCCACGTAGATGACCGGGGTGGCGCTGCCGGAGGCGCCGCTGCTCTTGATGAAATCCACGAAGACCACGCCCACACCGACGCCGCCGGTTTGGGTGGTGACCGGGAAGGTGGAGACCTGGTTCCAGGTGGCGCCGTGATCGGTGCTCTTCCAGAGGCCGTTGTTGCGGGAGCCGAAATAGACGATGCTGCCGAGGTTGGGGTCGACGGCCAGACGCTCGCCCGCGTGGCGGCCGTTGTCGTTAGAGCCCATGGCGATGGGCATTGGGACGGCGGTGAACGTGTGGCCCTGGTCGGTGGACACCAGGATGGCGCCGTTGCCCGCGAAGGATTCCACGTAGGTTCCCACGGCGAGGTAGAGTCGCGTGGGATCAGCGGGGTCGAGACCGATGCTTTCGACTCCGATGTAGTTCGACTGGCCGCGGCCGATCCAATCGAGGAGCGGTATCCAGGCGCTGGTGACGGTGTCCCAGCGGTATGCCCCGCCGATATCGGTGCGGGCGTAGACCAGGCCGGACTGGGTGGGATGGAAGACGATGCCGTCGACGAAGCCGCCGGCTACGATCTGGACGTTGTTGAAGGTGTAGGCCGTGGTGGGCGGCGGAGTCGGCGTGGGCGTGGGAGTGGGGGTGGGAGTAGGTGTCGGAGTCGGGGTAGGAGTGGGAGTAGGGGTTGGGGAACCGCTCGATTTGCCGCCGCCACAACCGGCCATGAGACCGAGCAGCAGGGCGAGCAGGGCTATAGAGACGGCGCTCTTCTTCATTGCGGGAACCCCCTCACACGTTTCAAGCGTCCCCAGGAGTGGGGACGCGGCACGCAGGAGTGCGTGCGCCACGCAATCTGGTCTCCGCTCCCTGACGGTCGCGGTTCGGTGCTCTCGATCCTACCGCCCCCACTTCAGCAACGCCCCGCACGGCCGGGTCATGGGGTCTCCGTAGTGGTTGGTGGTGATGCGGAGGGCGTAGCCCATGCGGCCGGTCTGCTGGGGAACGATCTCTTTGGCGAAGACCACCACGGAGCCGCGCTGCTCGACCGGGGGCAGCGTCATCACCTCGGTGTCTTCGAGCTGGCCGTTCACTCCCACGCGGCCCACCACCACTTCTACCCGCACGTCTTCGGCCTTCAACCCCGCCAGGTTCACCGCCGTCTTCACCGGCACGGGTTTGCCGCTCAGCACGGCGCCCTTGGGCGGCGTCCCCATCTCCACGAACTGGACCTGGTCCCAGACCTTGCGGACGTCGGCATTCCAGCGCGCCTGCTCGCGCGCCTTGGCAAAGTTGTCGAAGCGCATGTCGGCCCAGGCGCGATTGGCCGGCTCGTACAGCTGCGCCATGTATTCCTCCACCATGCGCTGGCAACTGAACTGGGGGCTGAGGTATTTGAGCGAGCGCTTGACGCGGCGCATCCACTCGCGCGGGACGCCCTGGTCGCGCTCGTAGAAGGCCGGGGCCAGTTCGTTCTCGAGAAGCGAGTAGACGGCCGTGGCGTGGGCCTCGTCCTGGTCTTCGGAGTAAGGGATGCGATCGCCCACCGCCCAACCGCCGCTGTACTCGGCCGCTTCGTCGAACCAGCCATCGAGGATGCTTAGATTCAAGATGCCGTTGCTGCCGGCCTTCATGCCGCTGGTGCCGCACGCCTCTTCGCCCCTCTTGGGGGTGTTCAGCCACACGTCCACGCTTCCCACCAGCTCGCGGGCCACGTGCATGTCGTAATCTTCGACGAACACCAGGCGCTTGGAGAGCTCGGGATCGCGCGAGAGCTGCACGATCTGGCGGATCAGTTCCTTGCCGGGATGGTCCTTGGGGTGGGCCTTGCCGGCAACCACGATCTGTATGGGGCGCTCGGAGTTCGACAGAATGCGCTTCAGCCGGTTGAGGTCGCGGAACAGCAGCGTGGCGCGCTTGTAGGTGGCGAAGCGGCGGGCGAAGCCGATGGTCAAAGCCTCGGGATCGAGCACTTCCTGGAGGCGTTTAATCTCGGAAGACGGCGCGTTTCGTTCCGAGGCGCT
>DATNLV010000101.1:0-2394 GCA_035602665.1 Bryobacteraceae bacterium
GTGTTGAAGTCACCCGCGACGCCGGTGGTGAAGCGATAGCCGGCGTCGATGGTGCCGGTGAGCCAGTTGCTGCCGGGCGCGGCGGGAGGCGGCGCGGGCTGGGGCGTTGCGGCCGGCGCGGCGGCCGGTTCAGGCGTCGGCGTGGGCGTTGGCGTGGGCGTCGCGGCCGGCTCCTGGGCCATGAGCGGAAGCGCGAGAGCGAGAAGCAGCAGGTTTCTCATGATTAGCGCTCCAGGGCGGCGTCCACGTACGACCCGTGGATTTTGGTATGGCACACGTTGCAGTTCTGGAAGCGACCCGAACGCAGATCGTGGAAGGCCGGGGGCACTCCGCCGATAGTCGTCGCCACGCCGATGTTGGCGTGGCATTCCAGGCACACTAGGCGCACCTCGTGGCGGATGAGCATGCGCGGGTTGGCCGAACCGTGAGGTTCATGGCAGGCCCCGCATCCATCGGTCTTCATGGGCGGGTGCTCAAAGACGAACGGCCCGCGCTTGTCGCTGTGGCAGCGGAAGCACGACGGCTCGTCGGCGGCCACGGTGCGGATCTGGAAGGGCAGGACGCTGCCGTGCGGGTTGTGGCAATCGACGCACGACATGGCGCCCTCGGGCAGCCGGTGCTTGTAGGGCTTCTGGAACTTGGCCCAGACCGACTTGTGGCAACTGGCGCATTTCTGGTTGATGACCCGAGCCTCGGTCGGCCGCAGGGCCTGCGCGCCTTTGTGAACGGCGTGGCAGGCCGTGCAGGAGACCTGGTTCTTCATGTGGCTGCCCTGGATGCGGCCCACATGGGTGGGCTGGTTCAGGTGGCACTTCAGGCAGATCTGGTCGGTCCGGACGGCCGCCAGCTTGGCTGGGTTGAGGATGTCGTCGGCGGAAGTGGTCTCCGCGTGTTTCGCGCCCGGCCCGTGGCACGACTCGCAGGCCATGCCTTTCGAGCCTCGCGATTCCTGGCTCTCAACCAGATGATGCGGATTGCGCTCGAACGCCTTGGAGAGGTCGTCGTGGCAGGTTTGGCAAGTATCCGAGCCCACGTAGCCTGCTGGCTTGTCCTGGGCTGAGGCGAGCGACGCGGTTAGAGCAACGGCGGTCGCAGCCGAGAGAATGAGGTCCCGCCCCTGAGTAAACACAGTCTTTATGTTACCCGAAACACGCGGCCAAAGTCCTGGGCCGCGACGGTTGAGGGGGCGGGGAGGGAACGGCGTTTCGCGAAGCTGCCCGCTCGCTTACGCGCGCGGTTCTGTGCTGCCTGCCCAGGTTTGGCCCCCAGAGTTGAAAGGGGCGGTCGAGCCGCCCCTTGTGTTATCGCCACGCCTTAGCGCGCGTGGATTGAAGACACGGAGAAATCGGCGTCCGATCCGTGGCACACGGCGCAGGCCTCGCCGAGTTGCGTAGTGGTGTTCGAAAGCGCATGCGACGCCGCGTCGACGTCGGTGTGGCAGCCCGTGCAGGCCGCGGTCGTCGGGCCCATCGGATTGATCAGCCCGCGCGGATCCGAGACGTTCAGGAGTGCGGGGCTCAGCGGGAGCTGTTCCGAGTTGTTGGCGTGGCACTCGGCGCAGTTCCTGCGGTCGCCCGGGAAGCGGATCTTCGTGAAGTCGTTCAGGGAGCCGTTGAAGCCATAGATGGTGTATTCGGCCGTGCTGCTGTTCCCTGTATGGATGCGGTGGATCATGTAAGCGAAGTCGACCGTCTGGGTCGGCGCCTGGGCGGCCGGCCGGAAGGGCGAGTCGGTCTGGTTGGGGTTGTGGCACAGCACGCACTGTTCGATTTCGTTGCGATTGTTCCCGTGCACACTCAGGAAGGAGTGGCAGTGGTTGCAATTGGCGATGTCGACCACCTTGCGCCGCGGCGTGACGGTCGAACCGTCCACGGAGAAGTTGACAACCTTATTGATGCCGGCCTCGCGGACAGTCTGCGACAGCACGGTGCCTGGCAGCAGCGTAATGGTCTGGTAACCCTCGATGCCCATCGAGAAAGTCCCCTTGGCGGCCGCCGGGATGGCGTTCTTCATGGTCCAGGTGTAGGTTCCATCGGCGGTGCCGGGAGCCTTGGCCACGGCCTCGGAAACGTAGCTGGCATAGTCGGCTGTGGGGCCGGCCATTACCAGGGACACCGAGTCGCTCGCGATCGCGATGCCGGCGCCGGCATTGTTCCTCACGGTGAAGGTGACGGTCGGGTTCTGCCCCGCGGCGTTGTTGGTGACGCTCACGATGTTGAACACGAATCCGTTCAGGCTCTTCGAGGAGGTCGGGATGGTGTGCGCGCCCAGGATCGACGCGTCGAACTCCAGCTCGCCTTGAGGAATGTGGCAAGTTGCGCACTGGCTGTCGTCGATCTCGGGGAGATTGACGTGGTTCTTGCCGGTCACGAAGTTCACGTCATCGTGGCAGGG
>DATNLV010000688.1:0-10001 GCA_035602665.1 Bryobacteraceae bacterium
CCCCCGTCGGCTCGCGCCCGGGCGATAATGTCCTTCCACAACGGGATGTCATCCGGGTGCACCCGAGAGCCGACCAGATCGAGCGTCATCAGCACAGCCGGGTCGAGGTCGAAGATGCGAAAGACCTGCTCCGACCACGTGATCTCGTCCGTCGCGACACGCCACGAAAAGCTGCCCGTCGAACTCAGCCGCTGAGCCTCCGCGAGAAATGCCTCGCTGCGCCGCAGCTTCTCCTCCGACTGTTTCCGCGCCGTGATGTCGCGCAGGTAGCCGGTGAAGGACGGCGGCCCGTCCAGCGGAATGCGCGTGATGGCGAGCTCGACGGGGAATTCGGTTCCGTCGGCGCGGACCGCCGTCATCTCCATGCGGCTGCCCAGCACTCGCGTCTCGCCCGTGGCCAGGTAGCGCGCTAACCCCCGCCGGTGCGCCTCCCGGAATGGCGCCGGGATGATGACATCAGCCAGCGGCTTACCCACCACCTCGTCCCGGCGGTAGCCGAAGGTGCGCTCCGCCGCCGGATTGAACTCCCTGATGCGGCCTTCGTGATCGATCGTCACAATGCAATCGAGTGCGGAGTCGAGGATCGCTGCCTTGCGCGCCTCGCTCTCGCGCGTGGCTTCCTCGGCGAGCGTGCGCTCGATCGCGATGCTGGCAATGTGAGTGAACCGTTCGATCAGGCTTTGATGGAGCGGCGTGGGCGTTCGGGGCTCGTCGTAGTAGAGCGCGAACGCGCCCAGGACCCTGCCGCCCGCGGACGCGATCGGCATGGACCAGCACGCCTGCAGCCCGTGGGCCAAGGCCATCGGGCACCACTCGTACGCCGCCCATCGCGTCTCCGCGGCGATGTCGGGAGCAATCACCTGCTCGTTCAAGTGTGCCGCCATGGCGCATGGGCCCGAATCGGCGTTCACCGGCCGCCCGATAATGGAGCCGAGGAAGCTGGCCGGAAGACTCGGCGCGGCTCCCTGCCCCAGGCGCGTGCCGCTCGCATCCACCAGCACGACGCTGCAGGTGCACCCGCTGGCGGCGGCCTCGACAAGACCACACAATGCTTCCAGCACAGCCGTCAGCGAGCAGCCCTTCGCCACCATTTCCAGCAATCGCTTCTCCCCGGCCAGCAGGGACTCCGCGCGCTTGCGATCCTCGATATCTGTGTTTTGCCCGTACCACTTCACAACACGCCCGGTCTCGTCGCGTAGCGGAACCGCCCTGATCAGAAACCATCGAAACGTCGCATCGAACCGGCGTATCCTTACCTCTATCTCACCTGGCTGGCCGCATTCGACCAGCGACCGCCAATGCTCTAGAAGCCGCGCGGAATCGTCCGGGTGAATCGCGGTCTGCCAGGCTGCACCGAGCCCGTCCTCGAGGCTCACGCCGGTGTAGTCGCACCACCGTTGATTCAGGAAATCCACGCTCCCGTCGGGAGTTGCACTCCACACAAAGCCTGGAATGGCATTGACGACGCGGTTCAGTTCGTTCTCCACAGCGGTCCTCGCGTGGTGGTCGCCCCGATTCTGAGAATGCGTCACCCCACTGCTAACGTCCATTGTACTTTGGTGTCGGTCCGCGGCCGATACCATCGTCCAATAGACCCGCCTCCACGCTTCTGGCTTAATTGCGGAGTAGGCACATCCCCGACAGCCGCCGAGGCTGGCGTTGTCGGCTCGCAAGGAGGTTGACCATGAACCAAACGGAGTCCACCGGCATGTCACGCCGTGGTCTATTTGCAATGGCGGGCCTTTCCGCGGGAGCAGTGGCGCTCACCGGCCGCCCACTCGCGAAACCGCCTGACGCAAACCCGTCGGGCGCCAACACGTCGTTCGCATCGCTGAAGCAGATCGATGCCGGCCTTCTCAGCGTCGGATATGCCGAGGCAGGCCCCGCCGACGGCCCGCCCGTCATTCTTCTGCACGGCTGGCCCTACGACATTCACAGCTTTGTCGATGTCGCCCCGTTGTTGGCGTCGAAAGGCTACCGGGCTATCGTCCCGTATCTGCGCGGCTATGGCACCACGCGCTTTCTTTCCAGTGAAACGATGCGGAACGGGCAGCAATCGGTCGTTGCCCTGGACCTCATCGCTCTCATGGACGCTCTCAAAATCGACAAAGCAATCCTCGCCGGTTTTGATTGGGGAGCCCGGACGGGCGATATCGTCGCGCTGCTCTGGCCTGAGCGTTGCAAAGCGCTCGTTTCCGTGAGCGGCTACCTGATCTCCACCCCCGAAAGCAACAAGAAGCCGTTGCCTCCACAGGCTGAGCTCCCCTGGTGGTACCAGTACTATTTCGCCACGGAGCGTGGCAGGGCCGGCTACGAAGAATACCGGCGTGATTTTGCGAAGCTCATTTGGCAGACCGCTTCGCCCAAATGGAGCTTCGACGATGCGACATTCGATCGCAGCGCGGCATCGTTCGACAATCCGGATCACGTTGCTATCGCTATTCACAACTATCGCTGGCGGCTCGGACTGGCTGAAGGCGAACCGCAATATGACAAGTACGAGAAGCAGATCGCCCAGCTTCCGCCCATCACCGTGCCCACGATTACCCTCGAAGGCGATGCCAATGGCGCACCACACCCGGCTGACGCAGCAGCCTATCGCCAGAAATTCACCGGCAAGTATGCGAGCCGGATCATCAGCGGCGGCATCGGGCACAATCTGCCGCAGGAGGCTCCCCAGGCGTTTGCACAGGCTGTGATCGATGTCGACGGCTATTGATGAGCGTTGCTCAGGAGGTAGACCAGCATACGCAAGAATGCGTCGTCAAAGCAAAGGGCCGGACTCGCCGGGAAGGCCGGTGACTTTACCATCGGAGGCGACCTCAGCGTCGCGCGGCTGGGCTTCGGCGCCATGCGGCTGACCGGCGAGGGGATCTGGGGCGAACCCGCGGATCGGCCCGAGGCCGTCCGGGTCGTGCGGCGCGCCGTCGAACTGGGCGTCAACTTCATCGACACCGCCGACTCCTACGGCCCGCACGTGAGTGAAGAGATCATCGCGGAGGGCTTGCACCCCTACCCGCCAGGATTGGTCATCGCCACCAAAGGCGGCTACGACCGGCCGGGCCCTAACCAATGGGTCGAGAGCGGAAGGCCGGAGCATCTGAAGTCGGCGTGCGAGGGAAGCTTGCGCCGCTTGCGCCTGGACCGGATCGACCTCTATCAGTTACACCGGATCGACCCTCGCTTTCCGCTTGAAGACCAACTCGGCACCTTGAAGCGGCTGCAGGCGCAAGGCAAGATCAGGCACATCGGCTTGTCGAAAGTGAGCGTCCGTCAGGTTCGGCAAGCGCAGGCGATCGTGCCCATCGTGAGCGTTCAGAATCTCTACAGCTTCTCCGAGCGCGGGTCCGATGACGTGCTGGAGTTCTGCGAGCAAGCTGGGAGCGGCTTCATCCCGTGGTTCCCGCTGGAGGCCGGCCGGCTCTCGGGCGTCGCGAGTCCGGTCAGCCGCGTGGCGGCCCAACTCAAGGTGACGCCGTCGCAAGTGGCTCTGGCATGGCTGCTGGCGCGCTCTCCGGTCATGCTCCCGATTCCGGGGACCTCCAAAGTCAAGCACGTGGAAGAGAACGTTGCGGCAGCCGCCTTGAACCTGGACGACAAGACGATGCAGGAATTGATTAACCCGGGCGGGAGCGTCCATCGGCGCGCCGGCCGCGCCGCGAATTGAAGCACTCTTTGACGGAGGGGAAGATACATGGCTGAATTGAGCGGGGAAACACGTACCCGGAAGAAGGGCAGGCTGATCCGTTTTGGAATTCTGGCGACGGCCGTAGCCGTGGTGGCCGTTTCGGTGGTCTTTCTGTGGCGCTACTTCAATACCTACGAAAGCACGGATGACGCGCAGGTGGATGGTCACATCGACGCCGTTAGCTCGCGCATCAGCGGAAAGATCATCGAGGTCCAGGCCGAAGACGAGAAGGTCGTGAAGGCGGGCGACGTTCTGGTGCGGATCGATCCGCAGGATTACCAGGTCGCTCTTGCCAAGGCGGAAGCAGACCTCGCGGAGTCCGAAGCCGTGCTCGAAGCCTCCCGGATCGACATCCCCATCACCAGCACCACCACGTCCAGCCAGTTGAAAGGCGCCAGGTCCAGCCGCGCCGACGCCACCGCTTCTCTGCTCGGGGCCGAGCGTCAGATTAATGCGGCCGAAGCCCGCCAGATCGCCGCGGCCGCCGGCGTCCGCGAGGCCGAAGCGAGCCTGACCAAGGCCAACGACGACGTCCGCCGCTATAAACAGCTCGTCGACAAGGACGAGATTTCCCGGCAGCAGTACGAGACCGCGGTGGACGTTGCCGAAGAAGCGCTGGCGGCTCGGGACGCTCGCCGCGCGGCGGTCACCGAAGCCGAACAGAACGTCAGTGTCGCGCAAAGTGTCGTCGATCAGGCCAGGCAGCGGATCGCGGAGGCGGACGCCTCGGTTGAGTCGGCCACCACGGCGCCCCAACAGGTGGCCGCCAGCCAGACCCGCGCCAGGTCCGCGCTGGCCCAGGTCGCCGAGCGCAAGGCGCTGGTCGAGCAGGCCAGGCTGAATCTCAGTTACTGCACCGTGGTTGCGCCCGTGACCGGCATCGTCGGCAAGAAGACCGCGGAGATCGGAGAGAACGTGTTACCTGGCCAGCAGTTGATGGCCGTTGTCCCACTCGATGACGTCTGGGTCATAGCGAATTTCAAGGAAACACAACTGAGCCGGATGAAGGCCGGCCAGCGTGTCGCCTTCACCGTCGACGCTTACGGCAAGGAGTATAAAGGCACGCTGCAGGAGATCGGCGGCGCGAGCGGTTCGCGCTTCAGCCTTCTGCCTCCCGAGAATGCGACGGGGAATTACGTCAAGGTCGTCCAACGGATACCCGTCCGCATCGACCTCGATCCGGGCGAGAATAGCGATCATCGCTTGCGGCCCGGCCTGTCTGTGGATCCCAGAGTCTATGTCGAGTAGGTGAAGCGTGGCCACGCCCGCTAGGATCCCGACGCCGCTCTTTAACCCGTGGCTGGTCGCGGTTGTGGTCGCTCTGGCTGCGTTCATGGAGGTGCTCGACACCAGCATCGCCAACGTGGCCTTGCCACACATAGCGGGCAACCTGGGCGCGAGTAATGACGAAAGCACCTGGGTACTTACGTCCTATCTCGTGTCGAACGCGATCGTCCTTCCCATCAGCGGGTGGCTTGCCACGCTCTTTGGACGGAAGCGCTTCTTTCTGCTCTGTATCTTTCTGTTTACCCTCAGCTCATTGCTGTGCGGCGCGGCGCCGACCTTGGGAGCGCTGATCCTCTGCCGCGTTTTGCAGGGCGCAGGCGGCGGTGGGCTCCAGCCCATGGCCCAGGCTATTCTCGCCGACACGTTCCCGCCGGAGAAACGCGGGCTGGCGTTTGCGCTGTACGGCATCACGGCCATCATGGCCCCCACCATTGGTCCCACGCTCGGCGGATGGATCACCGACAACTATTCCTGGCGGTGGATCTTCTACATCAACCTGCCGGTCGGCATCCTGACCCTATTCCTGGTGACGCGAGTCGTTCAGGACCCGCCTTACCTCAGCCGCCTCAGGGCCGCCGGCGTCCGCGTCGATTACATCGGCATCGGGCTGCTCGCTCTGGGGATCGGCGCCCTGCAAGTCTTGCTCGACAAGGGCCAGGAGGACGATTGGCTCGGCTCCCGCTTCATCGTCACCTTGGCGGCGCTGTCAATCGCTAGCCTGGTTACCCTGGTCCTATGGGAGTGGCGTCACAAGGCGCCTATCATCGACGTCCGGATGTTCAAGAGTTTCAATTTCGCCGTGTCAAGTCTGATGATGTTCTTCCTCGGCGCGCTCCTGTTCAGCAGCCTGGTGATGATGCCGCAGTACTTGCAAACGTTGATGGGTTACACGGCCGAGTCCGCGGGCCTGGTGCTGTCCGGCGCCGGCCTGGTGCTTCTGTTTGAAATGCCGATCGTGGGTCAACTCACCACCAAGGTGCCCACTAAGTACATCATGGCGTTTGGCTGGCTGTGTCTGGCAGGCGGCATGTACCTCTCCACCAGGCGGCTCGACTTACTCATCAGCTTTAAGTCGGCCGCCCGCCTGCGCATCGCGCAATCCTTCGGGCTGGGATTTCTGTTCGTGCCGATTTCGCTGGCGGCCTACATCGGAGTTCCAGCCGAAAAGGGAAACATCGTGTCCGGCTTGATCAACTTCATGCGTAACATCGGAAGCAGCGTTGGCACTTCTCTTGTCTCTACCATGCTCGCCCGCCGCGCTCAGTTCCATCAGTCCGTCTTGACATATCACGCCACTAACTACGACCCTGCGTTCAGGAATCAGCTCCAAGGACTCAGCCAGCAACTCTTCCATGCCGGCGCCACGCCACCCGATGCGCAGGCGTCCGCTTACGGCCGCATCTACCAATCCGTCCTGGTCCAGTCTCAAACCCTAGCCTACGTCGACACGTATATGGTCCTCGCCGTGGCGGCAAGCATCATGTTCGCGCTTGCCTTCATCGTCAGGAAGAACGATCCAGGCGCCGGCGGGGAGGCTGCGGTTGGCTGAAACGTCGGGAAGGTCGAATCCGTGATCAAAGTGGTCACCATCGAGCGCGAGTACGGAGCCGGCGCGGCCGAGATAGCCGCCAAGATGTCCGAGCGCCTTGGCTGGAAGCTGTGGGACCAGTCGCTCTCCACCGAAATCGCGCGCCACCTGGACTGCGACAAACTGCACGTCGAGCGCCACGAGGAACACCGCGATCCTCTGCATTATCGCCTGTTCAAGTCATTTCTGCGTGGGAGCTTCGAGGGGAGTCTCAACCTGCACCGCCTGAAGCTGGCGGATGCGGAAAGCATTCGCACCGTTACCGAGCGCCTGGTTCGGCAGGCAGCGCAAGAAGGGAAGTGTGTGATCGTCGGCCGCGGCTCCGCATACTACCTGCAGGACCTACCCGACGTGTTTCACGTCTTCCTTTATGCGCCGTTCGAGCGAAAGGTCCGGCGCCTGCAGCAGAGGGGAAAGAGCGAGCAGGAGGCGATTGAACTTGCCGGAACGGTGGACCATGAACGCGCCGCTTTCATCAAGAAGCACTTCGGAGTGGAATGGCCGCCGCGCCAACTCTTTCACCTGATGATCAACTCAGCCCTGGGCGACGAACCGGTTGTGCAGACCATTTTGAACACAATGAATGCCTTCCAACGGGCGCATTCGACCTCGACGATCTGACCTGCAGGACCCCTGCGTGTAGCCATTTTTCTCCAGCATTTCTCCGTATTAGGCGTATCCTTGAGCGTGGCCGCCAGGCCGGACGCGAAGTTCTGGCTAAGAAGGTCCAGCGCAACTAATTCCGGCAAGTGGTGTTTGTCCGGATGGTATCGATGCCAGGAGGCTTTAGCGCATGAATAGGCGATCGTTCCTTTTGCTCCCGTTGGTGCTGGTGGTTCTCGCCAGTCCTGGCTTGGCGCAGACTACCGCTACGGTCGACATAGACGCCACTCACACCACCGCGCTGAACCCCGGCTTCAGCGGTTTCAATGACGAGGTGACATTCCCGGTCGAGTACTACGACACCCGGTTCAACGCCATGGCCGCGCAGCTCTCGCCGGGCTGGGTGCGCTATCCCAGTGGCCTTTTCTCGGATGCCTTCAACTGGCAGACCGGCATGATGGTGCCCGCCTGGATCACCCCCTTCCAGAACGACAACATCTACACGCTGCTGACCGAATCCGTCGGCTGGGTCAACGGGAAAGGAGGCGGCCAGTTCCTGGACGCCGCCAATCGCGCCAACTACCTCGGGGCGAAACTGATCATAGACGTCAACGGATACACCGACACCCCTGCCTCCATCGGCCAGATGGCCGCCTACGCCAAGGCAAACAACATTCCGGTCGCCGTATGGGAGCTCTGTAACGAGCCGTACTTCTACAATCAGTTCTTCTCTTCGGGCTCGGACTATGTGTCCAAGATGAAGCCCTATCGCGATGCCATCAAAGCGGCGGATCCGAACGCGGTCGTCGCCATCTTCTTCGCCGACGCTGGCAACACCAATGCCAACCCGCCATGGGATAAGTCGATCGGCTCGTACACGGACAAGTATTGGGACGCCGTCACCTACCACCACTATCCGCCCGAGAGCACCGGCCCCTTCAGCCAGTGGATGGCGGACGACAACGGCGTCCTGGCCACCAAGACAACGGCATTCGTGACCGGCCATCTGGCGCCACTCAACCTGCCGGGCATGAAGTTCCTCATCTCGGAGTTTCTTCCTACGGGCGACGACCTCGGCTCCGGCGATTCGCTCACCGACGGCACCCTGTACGGCGCGGTCTACGCGGCCGAGTACGTGATGCGCATGTCCTCGCTGCCGTCCATGTTGTATGTGGGGATGCATGCGCTCTCCGGCCTCCGGGGCGTGAATGCCGCAACCCCGCACTGGGCCGACGTCACAAATGCGTACAACGCCGGAACGACCATCGACACCACAACTCTGAACTTCGGCTTCTTCTTTGAGGCGCAGCCGATGGGACTGGCGGTTTTGAACGGCACCCTCAAGACCGCGACCACCGTACTCTCGACCACCCTGACCGGCGGCGCCCAGGTACCGGCGACCGGCGTGGGCCAGATCCCCGCGCTCTACGCTCAGGCCTACTCGAACGGCAGCGGCCAGCAGAGCGTCGTGATCACGAACAAAAGCGCCGTCGCGCACAACGTGACCATCCGCCTGAACGGCGCCGCCGTCCCCGGGACCTTCCAGATCCGGATGATTTCCGGGACCGATCCCACGGCCGTCAACACCGCGGCCGCGCCCGATACCGTTGCGCTCGAGACCGCGGTCTCGGCAAATCCGGTCACCGTGCCGGCTTACAGCGTGGTGCAGGCCGTCTTTCAGACCGAAGCGCCCGCGCTGTTCTTTCCGGCCTCGGGTGCGGGCGGCGTTGCGACCGCTCCCCTGCTCGCCTGGAACGCCGTCCCCGGCGCCGCCTCGTACGAAGTGCTCTTCGGCACCTCCGCCGCGCCGCCCGTGGTAGCCACCATCACCGACACCAACTACGCCCCCGGTTCGCTCAGCGCCGGCACGACGTACTACTGGCAGGTTGTCGCCCAAGGCCCGGGCGGCTCCACGGCCTCACCGGTTTGGTCTTTCACCACCGGCGCCGCTCCGGTCGCCGGTCTCAACTTCGTGCCGGTCGCGCCCTGCCGGGTCGCGGATACACGCAGCCCAAACGGAGACTTTGGCGGTCCCCCTATAGCGGGCGGCACGGCCCGCTCCTTTGCCATCCCCCAGAGCGTCTGCAACATCCCCGCCACGGCCCAGGCGTACTCCCTGAATGTGACGGTGGTCCCGCACGGTCCTCTGAGCTATCTCACCTTGTGGCCCACCGGCGAGAGCCGGCCCGGCGTTTCCACTCTGAACTCCTTCGACGCGGAAGTGGTGGCCAATGCGGCCATCGTCCCCGCGGGAACCAGTGGCGCGGTGAGCGTCTACGTCACGGATACTACCGACGTGATCCTGGACATCAACGGCTACTTCGATGCCTCCAGCGGGCCGGCCTCCTACGCCTTCTATGACGCGACGCCCTGCCGGGTCGTCGACACGCGCTGGCCCACCGGCCAGTTTGGCGGACTTTCGATGACCGCGGGCCAGAGCCGGGACTTCCCCGTCCCTCTGGGTTCCTGCCCCATCCCCGCCACCGCGCGCGCTTATTCGATGAACGTCACGGTGGTCCCACCCGGGCCGCTGTCCTATCTCACGCTTTGGCCCACCGGGCAAACGCGGCCGCTGGTCTCGACCCTCAACTCGTTTGCCGGCACGGTGGTCGCCAATGCCGCGCTGGTTCCGGCAGGCGCCAATGAGTCCATCTCGGTGTTTGTCACCAACGCGACCAACGTGATTCTTGATACCAACGGCTACTTCGCGGCGCCAGGCGGCTCGGATGCGCTGACCTTCCACCCCGTGCCGCCGTGCCGGGTTGCCGATACCCGCGGCGCCATGGGCCCGTTCGGAGGACCGAAGATGGGGGCGGCCGAGAGCCGGTCCTTCAC
>DATNLV010000738.1:0-2241 GCA_035602665.1 Bryobacteraceae bacterium
TCACCGGGTGGTCCTGACATGGGACATCACGGTGCCTGCCCGATTCGGGCTGGATGCCAAAGCGCCGGTCATGGATCTTGGATTCACCTGGCCCGAATTTCGTGGAAGACGGCTGCAGCCGCTCGTGCGGCGGTATGTCACCCAAGACGTCATCGCCCGCGGTTTGTATCACAAGGTGTATGGCGGGATCGATCATGCCAACGTCGCTTCGCAACGCGGAAACGCGCGCGCCGGGATGCGGCGTGTGGCGCGGCTGAGGGCGCTTCGGGTTGGCGGACTCTTTTTCCGTAAGCAGGTCCTGCCCTGGGAGTAGGGCCTACCGCGATTGCCGAACCCGAAGGAACGTGTCTCCGAGGCGGGCGGAATTGCGCTCCAGGTTGTAAAGCTCGAGGACGCGGAGGCGTGCCGAGGCGGCCAGGCGGGCGCCGAGAGCCGGATCGTCCATCAGCTTTTCGAGCGCCTCCGCGAGGGCTTCCGGATCGGCCGGCGGAACCAGCAGGCCGTCGATCCCGTTACGGATCAACTCGGGCACTCCAGCGATCCAGGTGGCGACGCACGGAATCTCCATGGCCATAGCTTCCATCAGCACGACGGGAACGCCTTCGGCGAAGCTGGCCAGCGCGAAGGCGTCCGCTCGCGCGTAGAAATCGACGACGTGGTCGTGATTGCATGAGCCGGCGAGGCGCACGATGCCGTCCAGTTTGCGCTCGGAGATGGCCTCTTCGAGCGACTGGCGTTCCGGTCCGTCGCCCACGATGGTAAGCTCCACCTTCCTGCCCTTTTCGGCCAGGCGGGCGACCGCGGCGATCAGGAGGGGGTAGGCTTTGGCGGGGGCCAGCGTTCCCACGGACAGGATTCGGAAGGGCTCGCCGGCGCTTCGGTCCGCGCGCGGCCGCGGGGTGAAGTCCTGGGGGTCCACTCCGAGCGGCAGGACGTGAATCTTGCTCCAATCCCGTGGCGCGCTGGCCCGCATGATCTGGCTGGCGCCGAAACTGCTGATCGCGGCAACGAAACTTGCCCGGGCCACTTTCTCAGCCATGTGGAATCCGATCACGTCGTTGAATTCACCCGATCCGTGGATGGTGAGCGAGAAATCGAGCCGGAACAGGCGTGATGCGATCAGGGCGGGGGTGGAAGAGAAGTGCGTGTGAAAGTGAGCGACGCCGGCGCGGAGCAGGTAGTCGCCCGCTACGACTGCCTCGGCGAAATACAAGACGTGAGACGCCCCGCCCAGTCGGATGGCATAAGCGAGCGTTGCGAGATACGCGAGCGGGTGGCGGAGCAGGGTACGGAGGTGCGCGGACAGAATCCGCCGCATGCCGCTCGCCAGCACGGAAAAAGTCAGGCGAGATTCCTCGGTCTCCTCCGGGCTTAGCTGGGCGGGATCGCGGTCCGGCGGGAGGATGGAGACGACCCGGACATCGAAGCCGAGAGCGCGCAGGGTGCGGATTTCCCGCAGGATAAAAGTGTGGCTGAGGGCGGGATAGCGGCTTACGAGATAGCCGAGGCGAAGTGGGGGATTGGTGTTGGCAATCGTATCAGGCAGGATAGCCTATCGAGAAGCGGAGGCACAACAGGTGGTCGATGGTTGATGGTGGATGGCCGATCGTGGCCGGACGCACTAACCCTCCTATTGTCGGGGCTGGCCGGGGTTCTCGGGCTGTGGAAGCGTAAGGCCTAAGAGCGAGGAGTAGATCTCTCCCATTCGGCGGCCGGCGGCCTCGATCGAGAAATCCTTTGCGATCCGGGCGGCGGCATGAGTGGCCAGCGAGCGGCGTAGAGCGGTATCTGCGGCCAACAGGTCCAGCTTCGCGGCCAGGTCGGCCACGTTGCCGGGCTGGAACAGGAGGCCGGTTTCCATCGGGGTCACGAGTTCCGGATTGCCGCCCACGTCGGAGGCGACGGGGCAACAGCCGCAGGCCATGGCCTCCATGAGCGCGTTCGAGAGGGCCTCGGAGCGGGAAGGCAGGACGAAGATATCCAGGGCGCGGAGCCAGGGGGTCACATCCGAGGTGGCCGGTTCGAAATGGCAGGCGGCGCCGAGATCGAGCTCGCGCGCCAGACGCTGGAGTCCTTCGCCCGAGGGGCCGCTGCCCACGACGGCGAGGCGCGCGCCAGGGTGGGTGCGTCGCAGGATGTCGAAGGCGCGGAGCAGAGTCTCTAAGTCCTTTTCGGGGCGCAAGCCGCAAACCACTCCGATGGTGAGTGTGGCCCCTTCGAGCACGGCCGGGCGGGGCGATT
>DATNLV010000752.1:0-2125 GCA_035602665.1 Bryobacteraceae bacterium
TGGATTGCCAAAGCAACCGTGGTGCCCGGCCCGGAGGATCCCGTGAACGGGCGCGCCTTCGAGCACGCTTCCATCCCGGGTCCCACGGTCTGCAACCGCGCTTTCGCTCACTATGGAACCTCCTTCGGCCAGGCAAGCCTCAATATCTTCTATGTGCTAGAGCCTTTCAAAAGCATCTACGAGCGGATGCTGGCGGCCGGCCACACCGCCAAGCTCTACTATTTCGATCCCGCCAGCTCCACCCAGGAAGTGGTCAATCTCCTGAAGAACCAGCCGCAGATCTTCGCCACATACCCGCAGTTCCTGGAGGACTGCAAGAGCGGAAACCTGCCCGACTACAGCTTCGTCGAGCCCAACTACAGCGATCACCCCGGCGACGACGGCGGAGAGCTGCTGGCCTCCGATCAGCATCCCGATCACGACGTCCAGGCCGGCGAAGTCTTCATCGCCTCCATCTACAACGCCATCCGCCAGAACCCCGACTTGTGGAAGAGCACCGCGCTGCTCGTCACCTACGATGAACACGGCGGCATTCACGATCACGTTCCGCCGCCCGCCTGCACTCCCGACGGATTCCACGCCCCGCTCACCGACACCGGTGGCATTCCGTTCGCCTTCGACCGTCTTGGTGTGCGCGTGCCCTCTATCCTCATATCGCCGTGGATTGCCAAAGCAACCGTGGTGCCCGGCCCGGAGGATCCCGTGAACGGGCGCGCCTTCGAGCACGCTTCCATCCCCGCCACCATCACCCAGCACTTCATCGGAGCGTACGACCAGCGTACGGTGCGCGAAAAGGCCGCGCCGACCTTTCTCGACCTGCTCACCGATACGATGCGGCCCGAGGAAGACTGCCCGAGCTTCGACTTCGACTAGGAGATCCACCCATGGCGCAGCCTCCTGTAATCCGCGTTCCGAGACCGGCTCGTAGCTCTTATCAGCCGCACCGGCCGCTCTCGAGAAACACCCTGCTCCAGAATCAGGTGAAGCACTTTCGCGAGCTCGAGCGGCGCCTCCCGCCCGGGCACCAGACCGGCCTCGATTTCGACTCGATCACCACCGAGGGCCAGGCGGCCGAGTACATCCGGCGTATGACGACGAGGCTGCACCAGCCCCCGGGGAAGGCGTAAATGGGGAGGACCCGCATGCGCACCGTGATCTTCGTTCTCTGTGCCTTCTTCGCGGCGCGGGCCGCCGCCCAGGAGACCCAACTCGGCTCCGACTTCCGCCGTGAGGGTGAGGCGCTCCAGCAGGATTGTTCGAGCTTCAGCTTCGGTGCGCTGGGGAGCTGCGCTTACACGCTGTTCACCGACCACCCCATGCACATCGCGGCCGGCAGTATCGCTCCCCAGAACGGCTTCGGTTTCGGTCCGGCGTTCGTGGCCCACTGGACGCCCAACGAATCCTGGCGTCTGAGCTGGGATGTCGACGCCGTCCTGTCCACCAACAGATCCTGGCGGGCCGGCGCGTACATGACGGCCGTTTGGGATCGCCACCGCGGCATTGTGGTCAAGCCCGGTGGAGGCGGCGGCACGTCCAACCTCACGGTCCAGGAGCAGCCCGTCTTTCACGTCTTCGCTCAGAGCATCTCCCTGAACACGCTCCCCTACTTCGGCATCGGGCCCGACACCAGCGATACGGCTCGCTCCTACTTCGGAATGCGCGAGACCATCGTCGGCGCCAACGCCACCTGGCCAGTCCTTCAGAAGTGGCACATAGCGCTATACGGCGAAGCGAACGGCCGCTTCGTCGACATTCGCCCCGCCACCGGCCAGTCCAGCCCGTCCATCGGGCAACTGTACTCGGCCGCTACGGCGCCCGGCCTCGCTAGCCAGCCGGCGTTTGCGCAACTCGGCGAAGGCGTGCGCTTCGCTCCCGCGTTGGCCGGCGGCCACGTCCGCCTGAACTACGCCGTCACGCTCAAGGAATACGTGGCCGGCGATTCCACGTTCTCCTTCGAGCGCTTGACCACCGATCTGTCCCACGAATTCCCCCTCTACCTGCGCACGCGCCGCTTCCTTCCCAATACCTTTAATGGGCCGGACGACTGCTCCCAGACCGCCAACGGGTCCCCTTGCCCCGCCGTAACCCGCAACCTCGAAGGAAGCGTCACCGTGCGGTTCCTGAT
>DATNLV010000795.1:0-5280 GCA_035602665.1 Bryobacteraceae bacterium
ATCGTAGAATGTCAGACCAAGCGAGGCTTGGTGTGGGCCCACTAGAACATCCGGGACCAGCACTTTATCTTTCAGTTCGGGATGCTTGCCGGCGTGGCGCGGGTCTTGGTGGCCGCCGATGTAATACCACGGCCAGCCGTAGAAGCCGCCCGGTTCGACGTGGGTGATGTAGTCGGGCACCAGGTTGTCGCCCAGGGCGTCGCGTTCGTTGGTGGAGCACCACAGGGCCCCGGTAACAGGGTTGATCGCTTCGCCAACGCAATTCCGCAAGCCGGAGGCGTACACTTTCTGAAACTTGCCTTCCGGAGTGAACTGGAGCACGTCGGCGCGGTGGTATTCCTCCGGATGCGTGTCGCTGTCGTCCACGTTGGAGTGCGAGCCGACCGAGACGAGCATCCTTGTTCCGTCTTTCGAGAAAACCAGGTCGCGAGTCCAGTGCCCGCCGCCGCGCAGCCGGCCTCCTCCGGGCAGGTCGGCCAGTTTCTGTGCCGGGCCGCGAGCCTTAAGGTCGCCATTCTGGTACGAGAATCTCACCACGGAGTCCGTATTCCCTACGTAGATCCACTTCGGATTCGGGCCTGCCGGATAGAAGGCAATCCCGAAGGGTTGCGTTAACCCGGTGGCGAATTCCTCGGTCTCGCGCGCTTTGCCGTCTCCGGCTACTCCGCGAAAGACGAGGATCTTCCCGACCTGGCTGTCGGCGAGAAACAGATCTCCGTTCGGCGCCGTTCGCAACAGGCGGGGGTTCTCCAGATCCGTTGCGTACAGCTCCACCTTGAATCCTCTGGGGGCTTGAGGCCAAGCGCCCTGGGGCCTCGCGATCATGTTCGTCGTGCCATTCGGGCCGTTGTCCACGGACGGGGTCGCGTATGGCTCCGGCAGGTCGGCCAGGGACAGTTTTCGCCGGATTCCCGGCTTTTCCTGGGAGTAGTCGGTAAACGCGGCCTGCCCTGTGAGGGTTGGGCCCTGCGCGGGGCCATCGGCGCAAGTCGCGGCGGCAGCCAGAACGAGCGCCATGAGGCAACGGACCGGGGATGGGGCTTCCACAAACGTTCCTCCTCAAAGGCCTGGATGAGAAAACCGATGGGGAGGATTCGCTGCCAACGCCGTCCGGTGGGCCGCAGCCCTGACAGTCCCCGAGTTACTCGTAGCGGTAGACGGTTACGCGCAGGACCTGGTTGGGGCGCACGGTCAGGATCTCGCCTTGGCCGGTATCATCGCCGCCCAACTGGCGGACAACACGCCATTCGCCCGCCACGAACTTGCCCTGCTGCACGTCGCCGAGGCCGACAATCGGCGGCCCTGGCGCGGTTGCGGTGAAGGCGATCCGCACTCCTCCGCCCACGGCCCCGAAGTAGAACTCGTCCAGCCCCGCCGCAATCAGGATCGCCGTCGCCGCGGGACCCTGCGGCGCGGGCGCCGCCTGCCCGGGGGCCGGCGCCTCCGGAGCGATCGGAACGCGGCCCGTGCCGACATAGGTTACGTTCAGCGTGTAGTTCCCTAACTTGACCGGCATTGGCTGGTCGCCGGCGTTCATTCGCACGGCGGTTATGGTGTCTTTGCCCTGCTGGGCCACTATGGCCGGAGTCAATTGCTCGACCACACGGTAGGCTCCGGCCAGCTCATTATCCGGCCCGGCCGAACGTTCGATGAAGAACGGAGAAAAGCCCATGGCGTTGCACTTGCCGAAGGCCGCCAATACATTCGCGGCGTTGGCGCTGGTTTCGGGAATGAACAGCGGGTTTCCGTTGCGCGCGAACCTGGCGCAGACTTCGTCGAAGTATTCCAGATACAGATCCGGCGCGAGCGCATCGACCGCCGGGGCGCCGGCCCTCCACACGTCGTGAACCTGGGGCACCGGGCCACCGCTCGGGTACGTTCCGGGCCAGGCATGGTTCGGCTGCTGCAGCCAGGCGTTTACGAACATGGGAATGCCGTACTCAGCCTTGCCCTCCGCCACTACCGTATTCACGTAGCGGGCGTAGTGCCAGGCCATGAATATCTCGTCCACGGGCCAGTGCAGCTTTCGCCAGCTTGTCTCGTGCTCTTCGGGGCTCATGGGCGGGCTCTTGGTTTGGATGGGCATCTCGACGCTGGAGGGCTTGCCGGGTCCGAACACCTCTTCCCACGATCCCGAGGTCTTGAAGCCCTGCGCTGCCCACACCTCGCGCAACTCCGGGTTCAGGGCGTCTCTGTGCTGCTGGAGATAGTCCATCAGCTCTTTCGGCACGAGTCCCGAAAAGGCTCTGTTGGCGGACGCGGAGCGGTCGCGCGAATCGCGCAGCACGCCAACCTCGTTCTCCACCTGCATCATCAGGACGGTGTGCTGTCCGCTGTCGACTTCCCTGATGTGGCGCATCAGGGCACGGAACGCGCGCGCATCGGCATCCCGCGTAGCATCGCCGAACGTGCTGAGTAACTCCATGCTCTTTCCGCCCTTGATCTGGATGCGCGGGAACCGTTTGTAGTCCGTCTTGACCCAGTAAGGGGCGTAACTCGACAAACCGTTCTTCCAACTGCCGAACCATAGAAAGACAAGTTTGAGGTTGTTACGCCGGGCTTCGTGGATGAGGCCGTCCACCAGGGCGAACTCGTACTTACCCTCGGCGGGCTCCATCTGCGCCCAAGATATGGCCGCGAGCACGCAATTGAGGTCGCCCGCAACGAGATTGGGCCAGATGGGCTGCATGTTCTCGAGACTGGTGGCAGTGTTGTTGCCCAGCTCTCCCGCCAGCGCCAGAAACGGCTTTCCGTCCAAGATTAATTGCGTGGCGCCGCCCTGTTTTTGCAGATGCGGGATGCCAGTGTCGGTCTGGCCATAACAGGCGGCTGCGGCCAGCGCCAGGCATGTTACAAGCAGGAAACTGGTTTTCATTTGTTGTCCACCTTCCGGTCACCAACGATTGTACGTCGAACCGCCGGGTCCTGAACCGTATAGGAGGGGAAGGCAGAACGCACATTGGGGGGCCACAAAGGTTGAGGATGAATTCCGCCGAACTGGCCGCCTTCCTGGTTGCGAATGCCGGCGCGACGCTCCGGGGTCAGGTCAAGGAGAGCCCGCTTCCCCGCCTGGTGAAAAAGGGACGGACGGTTCGCCCCCAACGTGCCGCCGGGGAACGTGACCCAGTTCTGCAGGTGACTGGCGTGCGGGCGCAGGATGTCCCCGCCATTCAGCCGGTGATGCCGCGACGGACCCGGTCGACGGTCACGCGAAGGACCGCTCAGCGGACGCGGCATCCTGCACCGGACCGCGCCGCCGTCGTACACTCGAAAGAACATACCGGAGTTGCGATGCCCGAAAAGATTGCAGTGTTCGACACGACCTTGAGAGATGGCGAGCAGGCGGCTGGCACGCGCCTGGGGAGCGGGGAGAAGCTTACCATAGCCCGGCAACTGGCGCGGCTCAAGGTGGACGTCATCGAGGCCGGTTATCCGAACTCCTCGCCCGACGATTTCCAGGCCGTCGAAACCATCTCGCAGGAGGTCGATGGCCCCACCGTGTGCGCCCTCTCGCGCGCCGTGGCCAGCGATATCGAGGCCTGCGGCAGGGCGCTGGCCAAGGCCCGCAAGCCCCGCATCCATACCGGCATCGGCGTCTCCGACATTCACGTCATGGGCAAGTTCCGCGACGAGAAGTACGGCAAGACCCTGGAGGAGAAGCGGGCCCGCATTCTGCGCATGGCCGCCGACGCCGTCAAGCTGGCCAAGAGCTATGTGAACGACGTGGAGTTCTACGCCGAGGACGCCGGGCGCGCCGACCCTGCCTACCTCTTCGAGATGATTGAAACCGCCATCGATGCCGGCGCCACAGTGGTCAACATTCCGGACACTACCGGCTACGCCGTGCCGGAGCAGTTCGGCGCTTTGATCCGGGCCATTCGCGAGAAGGTGCCGAACATCGGCCGGGCGGTCATCAGCGTGCACTGCCACGACGATCTCGGACTGGCCGTGGCCAACGCGCTGGCCGGAGTTCTCAATGGCGCGCGCCAGGTGGAAGGCACCATCAACGGGATCGGCGAGCGGGCCGGCAACGCGGCGATCGAGGAAGTGGTGATGGCCCTGCGCACCCGATCCGACTACTTCGGATTCGAAACCGGCATCGAGTCGCGCGAGTTCTACCGCACCAGCCGCCTGGTCGCCGACATGCTCGGCATGGCCGTCCCTCCCAACAAGGCCGTGATCGGCGGCAACGCGTTCGCTCACAGCTCCGGCATCCACGTGGATGGCTTCCTGAAGCAGCGCGAGACTTACGAGATCCTGCGCCCCGAGGACGTCGGGTTCTCCCAGAGCCGGGTGGTGCTGACCGCCCGCACGGGCCGGCATGGCCTGCGGGACCGCGTCGAGAAACTGGGCTACTCGCTCTCGCCCGCCGAGCTGGACCAGGCCTACGTGCGCTTTCTGGCGGTGGCGGACAAGAAGCAGGAGGTCTTTGACGAGGACCTCGTCGCCATCCTCCACGACGAGCTTCACCCGGTGCCCGATACATTCCATCTCGACTACCTGCAGGTCGCCAGCGGCACCTCCACCATTCCTACGGCCACCGTACGCCTGAAGGCCAGGGAGCAGATGAAGCAGGGCGCCGCCATCGGGGACGGCCCGGTGGACGCGGTTTGCCGGGCCATTTGCCAGGCGGCCGAGGTTTCGGCCAGGCTTGCCAGCTACGAGATCCGCGCCGTCACCAGCGGCACGGAAGCCATGGGAGAGGTAACGGTTCACGTCGAGCAGGGAGACCGCAAGGTGATGGGCCGCGGAGCTTCGACCGACGTCATCGAGGCCAGCGCCAAGGCCTTCATCGACGGACTCAACAAGCTGGCGGCGATGAAGGGCCCGACGGCCACCGCGTAAGCTGACGGCGCCCGCCTCGCCCGGCGGCCTTGATGCCGTCTCCGGACACAAAAAGAGGGAGGGGAATTCCTCCCCTCCCTCATTGGCTTGACTGCTAAGTACAGCTACTGAGAAAGAATTTCACCCTGCTCGTCGAAGATCGCGTTGGTGAAAGGCTGCGCAACGCGGATCGGCGTCATGGTGTAACCGGTCGGGGAGGAAAGGTCCCCGTTCAGAATGTTGCGATCCGGAATGATCAGCGCCAGGTAGCCCTCGGGCCGGCCAATCGGATCGACCAGGTAGGCATACCCATGCCCAAACTGGAAGTCGCAGCGGGCGATCACGTAACCACTCATCGTGACCGGGCTCGTGCCGCCATTCAACGCGAAGATCGTTGTCATGGTGTCGGCAAAAACCTGTCCCGCGGCGACGCTGGGCGTGGTGGCCGATGCGATG
>DATNLV010000798.1:0-5870 GCA_035602665.1 Bryobacteraceae bacterium
CGTCCAGAGCCTTGACAGCGCGCAACAGAGCCACGCCGCCGCCCGGAACGATACCTTCTTCGACGGCCGCACGGGTAGCATGCAGCGCGTCTTCCACGCGAGCCTTCTTTTCCTTCATTTCGGGCTCGGTGGCCGCGCCGACCTTGATCACCGCAACGCCGCCGGCCAGCTTGGCCAGCCGCTCTTGCAGCTTCTCGCGGTCGTAGTCGGAAGTGGTCTCTTCGATCTGGGCGCGCAGTTGCTTGATGCGGCCCTCGATGGTCTTGGGGCTGCCGGCGCCGTCCACGATTGTTGTGTTGTCCTTGTCGACGGTGACGCGCTTGGCGCGGCCCAGGTCTTCCAGGCGGACGCCTTCGAGCTTGATGCCGGTCTCTTCCATGATGGCCTTGCCGCCGGTGAGGACGGAGATGTCCTCGAGCATGGCCTTGCGGCGATCGCCGAACCCGGGGGCCTTGACGGCGCAGGCATTCAGGGTGCCGCGCAGCTTATTGACCACCAGCGTTGCCAGGGCTTCGCCCTCGACTTCCTCGGCGATGACCAGCAGCGGCTTGCCGGAGCGAGCGATCTGCTCGAGCAGCGGCAGCAGGTCCTTCATGTTGCTGATCTTCTTCTCGTGGATCAGAATGTACGGGTCTTCGATGACGGCTTCCATCCGCTCGGGGTCGGTGATGAAATAGGGCGAAAGGTAGCCGCGGTCAAACTGCATGCCTTCGACGGTGTCGAGCTCGGTGGACATGGTCTTCGACTCTTCGACCGTGATGACGCCGTCCTTGCCGACCTTCTTCATCGCCTGCGCGATGGTATCGCCGATGGTGGTATCGCCGTTGGCGGAGATGGTGCCGACCTGAGCGATCTTATCCTCGGTGGTGACGGGCTTGGAGAGCTTCTTCACCTCTTCGGTGACGAGCGCGACAGCCTTCTCGATGCCGCGCTTGAGGGCCATGGGGTTGGCGCCCGCGGCCACGGACTTCACGCCTTCGCGGAAAATGGACTGGGCCAGGATGGTGGCGGTGGTGGTGCCATCGCCGGCGACATCGGAGGTCTTGGAGGCGACTTCGCGAACCATCTGCGCGCCCATGTTCTCGAGCGGATCCTTCAGCTCGATTTCCTTGGCGACGGTGACGCCGTCCTTGGTGATGGTGGGGCCGCGGAATTTCTTCTCGAGCACGACGTTGCGGCCCTTGGGGCCGAGGGTGACCTTCACCGCGTCGGCGAGTTGATTGACACCGCGCAGAATGGCCTGCCGGGAGTTCTCACTGTATACGATTTGCTTTGCAGCCATGAATAATCCTCCTGAAAACGATTAGGCTTTCGCCTGCTTTGCCGCGCCTTCGAGGATTCCGAGGACCTCGTCTTCGCGCATGATCACGTACTCTTCTCCATCCAGCTTGATCTCGCTGCCGGAGTATTTGCCGAACAAAATCCGGTCGCCGGGCTTCACGTCGGGCGCGACGACTTTGCCGCTGTCCAGGCGCTTGCCTTGGCCGACGGCGATGACCTCGCCCTCCTGGGGCTTTTCCTTGGCCGAATCCGGAATGATGATCCCGCCTTGGATGGTCTCCTTCTCCTCGAGACGCCTCACGACGATGCGATCGTAGAGCGGCCGAATATTCATATCAATTCCTCCAGTTGCTGGTGTGGTTAACGGAAAGGGTCTGGCTTTGGTTGCCGGACCCGCACCCTAGTATTAGCACTCTCGACCCGAGAGTGTCAAGACGGAGCAAGGGCGGAGGACGGTCACACGGCCGGCGGATATCTTTCTGGCGTGATCTCAGAGAGATCGCAACTCCAGCCACAGGCTGACTCGCAATTCGCGTGCGATTGGTTGGGTGGAGGAGAACAAATATGTGGACTCGAAAACTGGCAGTAGTTGTCGTGATTGCGGTGTGCCTCTGCATGATCGGCTGCACCCAGTCGCAAGTCATCAACGACATTGACATCGCCTTGAGCGCGGCTCAGGTGGCGATTCCGATCGTGGCTGGAGCGGCCGGTTTGCCCGCGGCCCAGGTAGCGGCGATTCTTACGTGGATTCAGGCGGCGGTGAAGGCGCTAGGCAGCGTATCCAACCGACTGTCGGTGGGCGGCTCGACGGGAGAAGTAGCGGCAGGCATCACGGCGGACCTGGCGGGTGTCGCGGCCTCCGTGCCGGACTTGCAGGGCGTTCCCGCATCGATCGCGGGCGTGGTCCAGACATTGGCTACCGACATACAGAAGGTCCTGGCCACATACGGCGCGAAGCCGTCGCTTGCGCTGTCGTCGCATTCCGCGCTGGGAGCCAGAGTTCATTTCGGGCGCTCCAGCCAGGAGCGGATAGCCGGACTGAAGGCTAAAGGCCTGGCGGCACTCGTAGCGGTCGAGCAAGCCCTCGCCGCGCGGAGGTAGGCCATGGGGTTCAAGCTCGGGAAACTGCCGCCGCGGTACGACGCCCGCACATTCAAACTGGCCCAATACATCGAGACGCTGCCCACGGCTCCGCCGCTGGTGGACTGGACCGGCAAGGTCCCCGAGTATGGCATGTTGTTGAACGACAAGCTCGGGTGCTGCGTGATCGCGGGCGTGATGCACCTGGCCATGCAGCAACGGGCCGCGGCGGGGCTGCCGGTTGCCGTGCCGTCCGACGACGATGTGATCGCCATGTACTCGGCCATCGGCGGATATGTTCCAGGCGATCCGGCGACCGATTGCGGCTGCAGCATGCTGGATGCGCTCAACTACTGGCGCCAGGAGGGGCTGACTTTCGGCGGCACGACGCACAAGATCACCGCGTTCGCCGCGGTCAAGCCGAACGAACCGGCGGAACTCGCAGCCGCCCTATGGCTGTTCGGGGGTACGCTGGACGGCTACGCGCTGCCGGCGTCGGCGCAAGGGGCATCCGCGTGGAAGACGCCGACGGGCAAGTTGCGCGGGAGAACGGCGCCGGGGAGTTGGGGCGGGCACTGCGTGGAGGGCCCCTATGACCGGGGTGGCGCCCTCGAGGTGATCACGTGGGGCGCGAAGATGCCGGTCGATAGCGGATTCCGCGATGCCTACTGCGACGAGAGCTACGTCGTGTTCACTCCCGAGTGGATCGAGGCGAACGGGAACTCTCCGTGCGGCTTCGAGTGCGACGCGCTGGTGGCGGACCTGGCGGCGCTGTAGGGCGCGGTCCGCTCGCTTACGGCCGCGGTTCGGTGCTGGCGCGGCGGGGGCTGGCGAAGCGGCTACCCGGCGCGGCGGGCGACGACGACGGTGACGTCATCGGCGGGGGGCTGGCCGGCGATCCACTCCTTGACCGCTTCGTGAATTGCCTGGACGACCTCGGCAGCGCTGCGGTCGCGCAGCCGGGCGGCGAGCTGGGGCAAACGGTCTTCGAATTCTTCGCCCGCGGGGTTTTCAGCCTCGGTTACGCCATCGCTGTAGAGAACCAGCAGGTCGCCGGGCTCCATGTGGCACTGGCGGCGCTGGTAGGTCATGGCGGGCAGGATGCCGAGCACGGGCCCGCCGCCTTCCAGCCGCTCGATGCCGCCTCCTGCGCGGACCAGGAAAGGCGGGTTGTGGCCGGCGTTGCAGAACGCGATGTCGCCGTTTGAGGCGTCAATGATCGCGAAGAAGAACGTGATGAAACGGTTGGCGGGGCAGGTGCCGACCAGGCTGCGGTTGAGGCGCCCCACGATCACACCGGGATCGCCCGGCACCTCGGCCAGCGCCTGCACCTTGGCCTGAAGGCTGGTCATCATGAGCGCCGCGGGCATGCCCTTGCCGGCCACGTCGCCGATCACTACGCCGACGCGATTGTCGGCGTAAGGCAGGTAATCGTAGTAGTCGCCGCCGACGGTGCGGCAGGCGGCGTTGTATCCGGCTAGCTCGAGGCCGGGAAGAACGGGCGCGACGGAGGGAAGGAACTGGCGCTGGATCTCGGCGGCCTGCTCGAGCTCGCTGGCCATGAGCTTCTCGGCCTGCTCGACTTCAGCGAGGCGGTCGCGCTCGATGCGAATGGCGGCCACGTTGGCCATGACGGTCAGCAGGTTGAGATCGTCGCCGGTGAACTCGCGGGGGAACTGCGGCGAATCGACGTAAATGAGGCCGATGACCTGGTTATCCGTCTGGAGCGGCACGGCCATGAGCGCGCGCACGCTGTGCTCGACGATGCTGAGGCGCTGGCGCAAGGCCTCATCCATGGAGACATCGCGGACCATGACCGAAGTTTTGGCGTCGAGCACGCGGTCGCGCACAGCGCTGCTGATGCGGAAGCCTTCGCCCTTGGAGGCCTGCGCGACGAGTTGTCCCTTTTCGAGCGTCATGAGGACGCCGCGGCGCGCGCTGACTGCTTCGGTGGCCAGATCGAGGATCACGGTGAAGAGCTCGGGCAGCGGGCGGCGGGCAGCCAACTCGCGTCCGGCGCGGAGCAGGGCGGTCATGGCGCTGCCCCACTGCGGCGCAAACGGGGACTTGTCCTTGCTCTCGCTCTGCAGAAGGTGCTCGAGCGTGGTGCTGACGGTCTGCTCGGAGGGACGCGCGAGAACGGTCCCTTCGAAGAGCACGGTCTTGTTGGCGTCGGCTTCGGAGGGATCGTACACCATGCTCACACGGCTGGCGACGATGCGGTCCCCTGGTTTGAGGCGCACGGTGCCGGACACGCGGGCGCCGTTCAGAAAGGTGCCGTTCTTGCTGCCGAGGTCGCGCAGGGACCAGCCGTCGCCGTCGCGCTCGATGGCCATGTGCTGGCGGGAAAGGCCGACGTCATCGGGAAAGCAAAGCTCGTTGGCGCTGGAGCGTCCTAGAGAGAGGCTCTGGCCTTCCAGGCGGGTCTTGGTGGTGGTGCCGTCCGGTGAGGTGATAGCGAGTTCGCGAAGCATGGCGGTTTTTCCTATTGTGACAAAAGACTGCGGGGCTCAAGCCCCGCGCGGGCTGAAGCCCGCCCCCCGGTTATTCACGATACTCCCCGAAGACGCGGCGCAGGCGGTCGGAGATTTCGCCCACCGTGGCGTGGCGGTCGGCGGCTTCGAGGATGAATGGCATCAGGTTCTGGGTGCCGGCGGCGGCGTGCTCGAGCTGGCCGAGGGCGGCGTCAACGGCGGAGTTGTCGCGCGAGGCTCGCAAGGCGTGAAGGCGCTGCACCTGCTCGCGCTCAATGGCCGGATCGAGGCGGAAAGTCGGAACCGCCTGGGGCTGGCCGGCCTGGAAGCGGTTGACTCCAACCACGACGCGGTCGCGGGATTCCACCTGGCACTGGAGATCGTAGGCAGCGTTCTGAATTTCGCGCTGGATGTAGCCGGATTCGATCGCGGCCAAGGCTCCGCCCAGCGCATCGATCTTCTCGATGTAGTCGCGCGCGCCCTGCTCGATGCTGTCGGTCCGGTCTTCGATGTACTGACTGCCGCCCAGCGGATCGGTGGTGGCGGCGACGCCGGTTTCATGGGCGATGATCTGTTGTGTGCGCAGTGCCAGGCGAACGGATTCCTCGGTGGGCAGGGCGAGCGCCTCATCCCGCGAGTTGGTGTGCAGGGATTGCGCCCCACCCAGCACCGCCGCCAGCGCCTGGAGAGCGACGCGCACCAGATTCACGTCCGGCTGCTGAGCGGTGAGCGACGAGCCGGCGGTCTGGGCGTGAAAGCGCAGCATCATGGAGCGGGGGTTCTTCGCGCCGAAGCGGTCGCGCATCAGGTGGGCATAGAGGCGGCGCGCGGCACGGAACTTCGCGATCTCCTCGAGGAAGTCCACATCGGCGCTGAAGAAGAAAGAAAGCTGGGGAGCGAAGGACTCGAGATCGAGGCCGGCGTGGAGGGCGGCTTCGATGTAGGCGATGGCGTTGGCCAGGGTGAAGGCGACTTCCTGCACCGCGGTGGAGCCGGCCTCGCGGATGTGATAGCCGCTGATCGAGATGGTGTTCC
>DATNLV010000817.1:0-2672 GCA_035602665.1 Bryobacteraceae bacterium
TATCGCAATCGCTCCGCGAGCGTCGTGGGTTTCCCGTGATCTACGATTGTCACGACTACCTGCGGGGATTCGAACGAATCTCGGCCGAGATCATGGATCGGGAGGATGCGCTGTTGGAGCTGTCCGACTCGGTGGTCTTCTCCTCTGAGCATCTCCGGGCGATCATGACCGAGGGCCGGCCCTTCCTCCAACATAAGTCCAGCCTTGTCAGGAACGGCTCGAACCCGGCTGATTTCGAAAATGCAGTGGCGCGGCAGTCGCACCCGGGCGAGCCGATCGTGGGGTATGCCGGGGCCCTGGAGTCCTGGTTCGACGTCGACTTACTCTGGCAGCTCGCCCGTGCGCGTCCGCACTGCCGGTTTCAATTGATCGGCCGCGTGGAGGACAGCCGCGTTTTCCGGCTGAAAGACTGCCCTAATATCGAGTTTCTCGCCGAAGTGCCCTACTCTGAAATTCCGAGTTACCTGAAGACATGGGACGCGGCCATCATTCCCTTCAGCCAGAGCCCACTTACAGAGGCGGCGGACATGATCAAGCTGTATGAGTATTTCAGTGCGGGCCTTCCCGTAGTTAGCACGCCGTTGCGGCAAGCGGAGCAGTTTCGTGAAGTCGTCTATATCGCCGAGGATGCCCGCGGCTTTTCGGCGTGTCTGGATCAGGCTCTCGCCGAACACAGCCCCGAAAAGAGGGAATTGCGCCTGGCGATTGCGCGGCAGGAAACCTGGGCTCACCGCGCGGCATCGTTGGTCGCGATCTCCCGTGCCTGGTACCCGGCTCCGGATCCGGCTCCCGCGTCAACCCCTTGAATTCTATTCCAAGGCTACGGCCCCAGCGGTACCAGGCCCAAACGGTCCAATTCCACGAATCGTGCGTTTGTGAAATCGCCGGTGAAGGTGAAGCCGAATTCCGGATACACGCCGGTGGCTCCCTCGGGAGCGGTCACATCCGCCCGGAACCGCCGCCACCTGGCGTCACAGGGCGCATTTGCCGCCACGCGGGTCAAGGTCCCGTTGTCCCCGTCACGGCCGGTGAAACGCAGATTGATCAAGGGTGTCACGTACAGACCCGAGCAGAGCACGTCGAGGGAGAACTCGTAGGTCTTCCCCGGCTCAACCTGGACCCTGGCCCCGGGGAAGGCGGCCAAGGCGTCCCGGTTCTGGCGGGCCTGGGACGGGCCGGGGAGGGCGACGTGCAGCGCTCGCCGTTCCTCCGCCGCCGGTAGATAGCCCAGCGGGTTGGAGCCGACATCGAGGCCTTGGGTGGCGGCGGGTTTCCAGGGAGAGGCGGGGGAGAGGCCGTTCTCGAAGGTTGGATCGACCGCTTTGAGAATACCCGGCCGATAGGGAGTGTCCGCGCTCACGAGCCGGGCTGGGACGGTTCGCCGCGACGGCCTCTCCCCTGGAGCGAGGAGCCGGATCGCGGTCGCGCCGCGGCCCTGGTAGAGGATCTCCCCGGCGCGATCCAGGAAGCCGGACGCCAGAAATGGAATGGTGGGTGCTTCCTCCGCGGGATCGTCGATGACGACGTACGCGATATCCAGCTTCCTGAGCATCTCCCGGTACCCATCGTCCGACTCCTGCTGGTAGACGAAGGACGCGCGCGGCGCCGTCCAGGCCACCATCGCCGGACAGAGGTAATCGTACTCGTTCTGAATCGTCAGGACGCCCCGAGAGGATGACCAGCAGGCCTTTCCCACGGCGCCAAACGCGGGATAGACCGGCAAGATCCGCGCGCGGTACTCGCTTCTTGACTCACTCCCGAAAATGACCGCGAAGGGGATTCGTTCCGGGATGTTGTAGTAACTCGCCAGCCAGATGACCAGCGAAGGACAGGCCACCAGGGCGCCAACCATCATCAGCGCGGCTCGGCGCTGAGTAGAACCGAGCGATTCCAAAACGCGGTGAAGAGAGCCCGCGGCGATCAGCGCGACCAGTGGCAGCACCGGCGCCAGGTAGCGCAAGTACTGCACTCGAAAAAACCACGCGATCGTATACAGCACGGCAATCGAAATCGCCCAACGCAGTTCCCCCTTCAACCAGGGCCAGGCCACACATCCCGCCAGCGCGAGAAGCAGGAACGGCCCTAGCACGTAGGGATGCAACGCTTCAATGAACCGGTCGGCGTGAAAGCTGATATTCCAGGGCAGCGCGACCAGGGCGCTGACACCGTTTCCCATCCCGTAAATGCTGAAGTGCATCCATTCGTTCGTGAGCGGCAGGCCGGGGGCCCGGAAGATTCCGTTCAGGAACGGGTAAACCGGGTTGCCCGTCTGTACGTAGCGGAGCAGGGGCCAGACGCACCCGGGCGGGAGGGCGCCAGCCCCAAACAACGCCACGAAAAGCATGGAGTCGCGGAAACGCCGCGCGAGCCAGGCTGCCGTTCCCAGCGTGATCAGCAGAGCCACGATGAACAGCGCCGCGTTGAGTTTTGCCGATAACGCGAAACCCGCGAGCGCTCCCGCGAGCACGGCCAGGCGCCAATTGGCGCGACGCATCCAGCCAAAAGCGACGATCGCGCAGAGGAACGAGAAGAACGCGGCATCCAGGTCCACGTAGCCCGTCGTCGCCAGCCATGCGATGAGAGGCGTCGTGGTCCAGAACAGAACGGACATCCACGCAGCCTCCTTTCCGAACAGGCGACCGGCAAAACCGGCCAGGGCGAGCGCCGTCAGC
>DATNLV010000819.1:0-9384 GCA_035602665.1 Bryobacteraceae bacterium
CCCAGCCGCCGGCGCGTGTAATCGAAGTTGCCCGCCACGGCCAGCGTGGCCGAGGTCAGCACCACGGTGTCGACCCGGTCGAAGAGCCTCTCGGCGACGATTTTGGACACGTCGATGGGCGTGGCTTGCAGGAACGTGCCGCGCCCCCGGCGCTCGACCCAGTAGACCAGCTTGCGGTCGTTGCCCGCCATCCACGTCTCCAGGTTCTTGGCCAGCGACAGGCACCGGCTGAACAGCGGCCCCACCTCTTCCGGCGCCTCCTTGATGAGCTGCAGGTGCGCGGAGATCAGTTCCAGCCCGTGCAGCACGTCAGCATAATGCGTCTGGTGCCGCTCGAGAAACTGCTCGTGATCGCGGAACCCGCTGCGTCCTTTGCAATCGTCGAAGAGCGCGAAGAAGCGCGCGGCGACGTCGCCCACCGCGATCAGAATGCGGTCCAGTTCCTCGGTGGTGAACCGCTTGCGCCGCGAGATGGCGCCGATGTCGCGCCGCAGCTCCTCGAACTGGTAGTTGCTCACCGAGATGCCGAAGTACTGGCCCACCACGTCTTCGATCTCGTGCGCTTCGTCGAGCACCACGGCGCCGTACTCGGGGATGATGCCGCCGTACTCCGCCTCCTTCACCGCCAGGTCGGCGAAGAACAGGTGGTGGTTGACGATGATGATGTCGCTCTCGTGCGCGCGCTGGTGCATGCGGGTGAGGAAGCAGCGCTCGAACTGCTGGCACTTCTGGCCCGTGCACAGGTCGCGGCGCGCGTCCAGCTTGGCCCATGTCGAGGTGCGCTCGGGCAGGGTCCGGATCTCGGCGCGGTCGCCGGTCTCGGTGGTTTTCTCCCACTCGCGGATAATCTCGAAGTCGGCGACCTCCTCGAGGCCCTCGAGCACCGGCTCCTTCTCCGCGTCATAGATCTTCTGGCGGCAGGCGTAATTGTTCCGCCCCTTCATGTAGCAGACGGCGATGCCGTCGCCCAGGTGCTTTTGAAGGAACGGTACGTCCTTGTAGAAGAGCTGCTCCTGCAGGTTCTTCGTGCCGGTGGAGATGACGATGCGCTTGCCGGATAGGATCGCGGGGACCAGGTAGGCCAGCGTCTTGCCCGTGCCCGTGCCGGCCTCGACCAGCAGGTGCCGCTTATCCGCGAGCGCGGACTCGACGGCCTCCGCCATTTCAAGCTGCCCGGGCCGGAACTCGTAGTTCGGGTGGCAGCGTGAAAGCACTCCCGCACGCGAGAAAAACTGGCGCACCGTGAGCTCGCCGGTCCGGGCCATCCCTACTCAGTATAGGGGGTGGTGCTTGTGGGGCAGGCGTCCACGCCTGCAGCGGGTCTCCAGACCCGCAAGGTTCAAGCTCAATACCGGTAGTCCGCAGGCTTGATGCCCTTCACGCGCAGGTACACGATGCACTGGCCGCGGTGGTGCGTGGTGTGATCCGCGGCAAGCATCAAGGCCTCGTAGCCGGTCATAGTGGTGCCCTCCAGCTCAAGCTCCGCGTGGAGTTGCTCCGGCGTCAGGCTCCCGACGGATTTGATCACGTAATCGTAGGAGTCGCTGACCAGCTTCATCACCGATGCCTTGCCCAACTTGTCCGGCTTGCCGATGGGCGAGGGCGTGCCTGAGATCTTGGAAAGGAAGAACCCGTTGGCCTGCGCGATGTGTACCAGCTGGCCGCCGAACGTCATCTCGTCCGGGTTGGGCTTGAATGCATAGCCGTCTTCGGGCATCTGGTCGGCGATGGCGAGCGTGTAGGCCTTCGAAGTCTGCCAATGCTTGACCAGGTTGGAAACCATAGGGTTGTCCGCGCACAGAGCGGGGATGGCGAAAGCAACGAGAACTGCCAGAAGCCGTTTCATATTGTGTCTCCTATTTGACTACCACTTTTGCCAGCGAGGTGTTGTCGTATTCGTCGGTGACCCGCACCGCAATGGTGTATTCACCGGGCTTGGGGCGGTCCACCGCGAGCGCGTAGTCCTCTTCCTTCGAATCGGAGAGGTGGCCCACAGGTTCAACCGTCGTCCAGTCGCCGCCGTTGACGGAGTATTCGGCCCGGTCGATAATGCTGAGCGCGTCGGCCGCGTGCCAGCGCACGTTGATCTTCTTGTCGGCGGCAGCGGCCGCCAGACCGGTGATGACGGGCGGCGTATTGTCGATGGTGAAGGGATCGCTCGCGAGTTGCGCGGTGAGCGCCCGCTCGGGCGGATTGGACGGCGCGTCGGAGGCCGTCACGCGGACGCGATACTCGCCGTCTGGGAAAGCGGTGGAATCCCAGGTCAGCCGCTTCTCGGTGACGCTGTCCTTGAGCGGCTTCCACTCGGTCTCGCCCTCGCCCTTGATCTCGAGGGTATAAGAGAGCTCGTCGCCGTTCTCATCGGACGCCAGCCAGCGCGCGCCGATGTAGCCTTTGGCGTATTGCATGGACACCGCGCCCGAATCGCCGCCCAGATTCATCGACGGCGTGGGGGCGTGTCCCTGCCTGGTCAGCGCCGGCAGCGTGAGCGGCGGATTCGGCGACAGGATCAGTTGCGACTGGGGAGGCAACCGGTAGTTGGGAGGCGTGACCTCGATCAACTCAACCTGGGGCGCGACGTTCTTGGAAAGATAGGCGGCGTCCACCTGCCGCAGTTCGGGCGAGTCGCCGCCGGGCGAGGCCTCGAGCGTGGCGCGCCACTGCAGGAACCGCGCGGAGGGTGAGGTGATGCGCGCGCCGTCGGAAGAGGTGATGGCGGCGGACCAGGGGCTCCAGCCGTCCTGCGGGCGGTCCAGGTTGCCGCTGCGAGTCTCGATGGCAATGCGTCCGCCGCCCGCGTCGCCGCGGAACGAGAGCCGCCCCCAGTAGGAGAACAGGCTGGCGTCCAGCACGTCGCTCTCCAGCGTGCCGCGCTTCTCCGGGCCCGGTCCGATGCGGTAGACTTTCCCGACGTTGCCGGTTGCGGCGTAGAGCGTGCCGCCGGAGCCCTGCCAGAACACCGTGACCTGCGTCGGCGGCGCGCTGACAAGATCCGTGGACACCAGCGGCGAATCGATGCGGTACACAGTGCCCTTGTTGCCGGTGCCGATCAGCGGATGGCCCGCGGCATCGAAGCCGATGGCGTAGGCGATGCTCTGCGAATGGCTCCAGACGCGGGTCGGCGCTCCGTCCCTGTCGATCCGGTAAAGTTCCGAACCGCCCGCGACGGACACCGGAGCGATGGGCGCAGGGGGACCCGCGGCGGCCGTGGGCCGCTGCATCATCGGCTCGCCCGAGCCGCCTGGCTGCGCACCGTGCGGAGACATGGCCGCGGGAGGAGGGCTGGGCATCCCACCGCCTGGCTGGCCGAACGTCGGCGTCCCGCCCGGCGTCTTGTTCCCAACTCCGGTGGCGTAGATCGAGCCGTCCGGAGCGACCGCCACGGCCGTGACCTCGCGCTTGGCGCCCTGATACAAAACAAACCCATCGCCCTTGGCCGAGACGCGAACGATCAGGCCGCCCGGCTCGGTCCCGACGATCAGGTTGTCCTGGGCGTCAATCGTCATCGAGCGCACGTGCGTTTCCGGCGTCTTGTAAAACACCTTGCCCTGGCCGCCGGGCGTGACCACGAAGATCTCGCCGCGGTCGCCGGTCGCGACGAAGAGGTTGCCGTGGCTGTCGAAAACCATCCCCCAGATGTACTTCGCCTTGGGGTCGAAGAAGACCTCCGGTTTGGCTGAACCTGAGAGGCGATAGACCTTGCCGTCCGGGGACGTGGCCGCGTAGATGCGATCCTGGCTGTCCACGGCCAGTGCGTGGACTTCGAGGCCGTCGAGTTCGGCCAGCACCTTCCCTTTGCCGCCCGACGGGATCACGTAGACGCGCGCGCCTGGGCCACCCGGGCCTCCGCCGCCCGCGTACAGATTGCCCTTGGAGTCCCCCACCAGCGCCCAAAGGTAGACCGAGGAGCTGTCGAGAATTTCCTCGAACTGCGGACCCAGCCGGAGCCGTCCGTCACTCGATAGCGACAGGTTCTTGCGGTCGCCCTTCTCGAAGTCGGCCTGGTCGGCCTGCGTCCAGACTTTGGTTTCGGACGCGGAGAGAAGAGAAGCAAGCAACAGGAGCGGGGCCAAAGCCCCACGCGGGCTGAAGCCCGCCCTCCAAAAGGAGGGTGCACCACAACCATGGGATGGCATCATTTTACGGTGACCTTGAGAGTGAAGCTGCCGTTGACCAGGTAGTCGAATGGGATCGCCGCCTGCTCGAACGCCGTTTCCCCCGAGGTGGCGAAGGGGCGGCTGGCGGCGCGCCCGGTCTGCATGACGTTCAGCACCGAAGCGGGAAGGCTCGGAAGCGTTTTGTCGTCGTAGTAGACCGTGGGCCGGGTCTCGATCAAAGTGACATACATCTTGTCGTTGCTCCGCTCCTGGTTGATGAGCGAGACGATCTGGGGCACGTCGATGAATCGGTTCATGGACGCCGCCATGTTCTGTATGCGGTTCAGCGTCTCGGCATCGCTCAGCAGGATGCGGTGTTCGCCTTTGGCCAGCGTAGCGGGAATGGTCAGGTCGAAGACCCGCTCGATCTGCGGGCCGCGGTAGGGCCGCAGGAACACCTTCACCGGGACCTTCTCGCCGGGGGATACCTCGCTGGTGGGGATCCAGGCATTCTCGATCGTGGCCACGCGCCGCTCGGGCAGCAGGTCGACCGTGGCGTCCACGCTTTCCAGATGGGGCGTCTCGACGGCGTTCATGAACAGGCGGTTGAATTTGTCGCCCCACCAGCCTGCCAGAATCATCGGCGCCGGAACGGACATTTCGCCGGGCGCCTGCATGGTGGAGAACGACATGCGCTGCTGGCCCGCCAGCTCGATCTTGCCATTCACGCGGTAGGTGGCCTCTTCCATGAAGTCGTTGAGGCCGGAGATGGAATTGAACAGCGTGATCATCATCAGGTAGGGCGTCCACTTCTGCTGCACGAAGACGTTGAAGTGGAACTCGCGCTGCTTGCGGACGCTGTTGTCTTCGGCCAGGGAGCGCACGTGCACGCTGACAGGCACCATCGCCGCGGTCTCGCCGAGCACGCCCATGATGCCGCTGTGGCGGTCCTGATGAAGCGCGCCCACGATCTCGGTGGCATTGCCGAACTTGGTGGGTTGGAACGACGAAGCATGGGTGAAGATGATCTCGCCCTCGCTCATGGGCATGTCCACCGGGCCGAGGTTGAAGAAGGGATGGCCGAACGCGAGTATGTGGTGGCCGTCGTTATAGGTGACCGTGCCCAGGCCCGTGACGCTCATATCGCCCGAGACCAGCACCCCGGCAACCGCATCGCCCGGCTGAAGCGCGTGCTGCCATCCCTCGACCGGTTTGGGGCTATCCAGCGCCGCGCCCGCTCCGCCCTGAACCGCGGCGAAACCGAGCTCGCGGAATAGCGGCCCGAACTGATCGAGAACCGCCGGATCGAATCCCGAGAAAGACAGGGGCGTCTCGATGGGCGTCATCATGGCCGTCCGAGGCAGGTCCGCGGAGCTACCGGCGGCCATCACGCGCGCCACCATGTCGTCCGGCAACGCGAGCGAGGCGCGGATCTGGGCCTTATCGGGCGTGCGCGCGTCGGCGGGGATGGAGCCGTCGTAGTCCTTCACTTCGAGCATCAGCTCGATGGGCGTGATGCCGCAAATGGCGTCCGGGGAGAACATGCTGAGGCGCAGCGCCACGGCGCCGATGAGCTTGCCTTCCACGTACACCGGGCTTCCGCTCATGCCTGCGGCGACGCCCGTACGGAGCGCCTTGCCGCCCATCTTCGCGAGGATAATGTCCTGCTTGGGTCCCCAGGCGTTCTTCCACAGCCCGAGGATCTCGACCGGGATCGGCTCCACTTCTTTGCCCTGGAGGACCGTCCAGGCGGTGCCCTTCATTCCGGGGCGCAGATCGGCGGAGCGCATGATGGCTGTCGGGCCGGCCACTGGGCGCGTCGGCTCCGGCGAGAGCGGTGGCGAGCTCTGGGCCCAGGCGGGCAGGGCTAAAGCGACGGCCATTGCGATCGTCGCGGCGCGGCGGCATTTCATGGATGTATTTTCCTTCGAGATACGGCTCCGCATCCCGGGACCGTTATGTCTACATTATTACGCGAGTTGCCCGAGGCCTGCTTACGCTTCGATTGGACGCGGGTTGGGGGCGGCCGGTTCCAGAGCCGGCTGGCGGGGCAGCGCTCTACGCGGGAATCCGCTCGGACCGCGCCAGCCGGGGAAGAGATTTGATCGATGAACCAGCCCGCTTTCGCGCCATGCGCAATTCGTAGAGGCTCTGCAAATTAAGCCAGAACTCCGGGCTCGTGCCAAAGAAATGCGCCAGGCGCAGAGCGGTATCGCCCGTGATCCCACGCTGGCCATTCAAAATGGCGGTGATCCGGTTGGTTGGCACCGCCAGTTTGCGCGCCAGCTCGGCGGCGCTCATTCCGAGCTCTCTTAATTCCTCGGCCAAGTGCTCCCCTGGGTGAATGGCGGCCACTGCCATAGCTTCCTCCTAGTGATGATCGACAATCTCGACGTTCGACGGCCCCGACGCTCCGTCCGGCCATTCGAAGCAGATCCGCCACCGGTCATTGACGCGGATGCTGTACTGTCCCCTGCGGTCGCCCGCCAGCGCTTCAAAGCGATTGCCGGGCAGTACGGCGAGGTCCTTCAGCTCCGTAGCGGATTCCAGCCGGTCGAGCTTCAAGCGCGCCGTTCGCTCGATTGCGGAGAACGCCTTCACCCGCTTTCCGGCCGCGAAGTCCTTCGTGCGCTTGCCGCGGCAGGAGGCGACCACTCGCCAGCATAACGCGCAATTATGCGTTACGTCAAGCATAACGAAAGATGATCCGATCGGCGTTGGCGGCTCTCCATTTGCCTCCTCACTTCGCGTTCCCGGCGCCCTGTTAGGATGTGAACTGAACATGAAGCGCAAGCTCGCCGTCGTCACCTCGTCGCGCGCCGACTACAGCCACCTCTACTGGCCGCTTCGCGAGCTCGCGTCGCACCCGGAAATCGAGCTGAAGATCGTCGCCCTGGGAGCGCACCTTTCCCCTGAATTCGGGTGCACGGCGCAAGAGATCGAGCGCGACGGGTTCCCCATCGACGCGCGGATCGAATGTCTCCTGAGTTCCGACACCGACGTGGGCATGGCGAAGACGATCGGCGTGGCCGCGCTCGGTCTGGCCGACTGCCTGGGGCAAATGCGCCCCGATCTGCTGCTGCTCACCGCCGACCGCTACGAGATGCTCGCGCCCGCCGCTGTGGCAACCGCATTACGCATCCCGCTTGCCCACATCGAGGGCGGCGAGATCAGCGAAGGCGTTATCGACGACGCCGTCCGCAATGCGCTCACCAAGCTGAGCCACGTTCACTTCACTTCCACGGAACTGGCGCGCGCACGCGTGATCTCCATGGGCGAAGAGCCCTGGCGTGTTCATCGCGCGGGCGCTCCGTCGCTCGACCACTTGCGCCGCAGCCCGCTGCTCGGCCGCGCGGAGGTTGAGGCGCGCCTGGGCATTCGTCTCCAGCCGCCAACGGCCGTCGTCGCGTACCATCCAACCACCATCGCCCGCGATCCCACGCGCGAGGCCGACGCCCTGTTCACCGCGCTCGAATCCGTCCCGGCGCAGTTGCTGTTCTGTTACCCCAATGCCGACACGGGCAGCAGGGCCCTGATCGCCCGTACGGAATCGTTCATCCGCCGGCTCGGGAAGGGCCAGGTATTCGTCAACCTGGACCCGGTCCTCTACTGGAGCCTGCTAGGATGCGCGGATCTTCTGCTGGGGAACTCCAGCAGCGGAATCATGGAGGCGGCGTCCTTTGCGCTGCCCGCGGTCAACATCGGAATTCGGCAGCGCGGCCGTGAACGCGCCCGCAACGTGCTCGACGCGGAGGCAAGCGTCGCCTCTATTCTCGATCGCTACACCACGGCGGCGAGTGATGACTTCCGCCGCTCGCTTCAGGGAATGGAGAACCCGTACGGGGATGGCCACGCGGCGGAGAGAATTGCCGCGGTGCTGGCGTCCGTGCCGCTAGGAGAGGAACTCCTGATCAAGCGATGAGCCCGTGGAAGCCGCCGCCGGTCGCAGAACATAGAGAAGGTTGCCCTCCCAACTCCGCCGTCGCACCTGTCCCGAAGCGTAGTCGATGACGAACCGCTTCTCAATGGTCAGCCCCGCGTGGCGGGCCAGCCGGGCAAACTCCGCCTGGGTGAAGACGTGTCCGCTTGTGGCGCATGGGCCGCCATCGGCATTCCACGTAGCCGTCACGTCGCCGTTGCGCTCTCCCGGCGCCACGCGGTCGCGGAGGAAACGCAAAGCCGTCGCCGCCGCCCCGTAATGACGGGCGTTATAGCGGTGACTCACGTCGATGAAGACCCGGCCCGCCGGAGCCGCCAGCCGGGCAAACTGGCGCAGCACCTCACCTCTTGCGGTCGCCGGGAAGACATGACCCAGGACGTTCCAGAGGCAAGTGATGACATCGAAGCGGCCCTGCCGGCTATGTAGATCTTCGGCCCGCATGGGCCAGACGGTCGCCTCCGCGGGATAGTGGCTCCGCATGGCCGCGCTCGGCTCGAGCAGAACCAGATCCTGCACGCCCGTGGCTCGCGCGATGCGAAATGCGCGCGCGCCATCCGCCGCGCCGACATCCAGAAGAGAACGGCTGCCCGGCGGCACTTCGGCGACGATCACCCGATCGACGGCGTCCAGGTACGCCCTGCGCTCGTCCGCCACGCGCGCGTAAACCGGCGCCAGCCGATCATAGGCAGTGACCGGATCGAGCATCGGCGGGCGCTGGCGGCTCCAGAACAAGAAGCCGAGTATAGCGCGACACGACCAGGGCCAACGTCCCGCTCAGGCCGCTTTCGCGCAAGCCTCGCCGGCGGCCAGCATCCTTTCGACCGCGGCGCCAAACTCGCACGCCCTAAACGGCTTGGCTAGGAACTCAACCTCACCATCCCGGATGTGCTCCTGCAGGACCCCGGGATCGCAGGAGCCGGAAATGACCAGTATCCGCATCGCCCTGCCCTCCGCGCGCAGCCGTTCCAACAGGCCAAGTCCGCCCATTCCTGGCATAATCAAATCCGTCACCACCAGGTCGATCGTCCGGAGCGATCCCGCTCTATGCAGGGCTTCCTCCCCGCTGGACGCCTCCACGACCTGGCACCTCTGTCTCTTCAGTTGGTAAGTTAACAGCGTCCTGATCACCTCATCGTCGTCGACGAGCAGCACTGTCTTCTGCGTTGAGTCTTCGAGCATTGGCGCACCGCTGAATGTGAACGAATCCCAGCCGCGTTGGCTCTGCCAGGACCGGAGGTTCTGAAGGCCCCTCTGGCTCGCAGTACTTGCAACCCTTATGCCATTTAACTGCGCCCGCTGTGTTGCGGCATTTCCGTGGCTGGCGGCCTGCGCAAGGCCGGAAGGAAG
>DATNLV010000002.1:0-3689 GCA_035602665.1 Bryobacteraceae bacterium
AGATGGTGATGCCGGGCGACAGCGTGCAGCTGGAAGTGGAGCTGATCACGCCGGTAGCCATGAACAAAGGGCTGCGCTTTGCGATCCGCGAGGGCGGGCGCACGGTGGGCGCCGGCACGGTCGGGGAGATATTGGAATAGGAAGGCGCTCGTTGCAAGGCGCTCGTTGCCCGTTGCTCGTTGCTCGTTGAAAGCAGGAGCGGCGGGGCGGCTTCGAGCCGGGCGGTAGGCCGGGGGCGAAGCAGGGAAGAGTCGCCAACGGATCAACGGGCCACGAGCGACGAGCAACGAGCAAAGGAAGTCGAATGCCACGAGAAATCATCACGTTCCAGTGCACCGAGTGCAAGAACCGGAACTACACCAAGACCAAGAACAAGAAGACGACCACCGAGCGTCTGGAGATGAGCAAGTTCTGCCCGCACTGCCGTAAGCATCAGCCGCACAAAGAGGTCAAGTAGGGCGGCGCGGACCGGATACTGTAGAATATAGAAGGCAGTCGGGTTACGGCTGTTCGCTCGAAAGTAGGGGCGTAGGTTTAACGGTAGACCAGCGGTCTCCAAAACCGCGAGTGGGGGTTCGAATCCCTCCGCCCCTGCCATTGAGAAGGGCGCCCTGGGATCGGTGCAGGCTGGGTGGAGAAAGCCGCCGTAAGAGGCAAGGAAGAGATGGACGATCAAAAGCCTTTCGTCGAGAAACTCCGGCAATGGCCGGTGGACGTAAAGAACTACTTCGAGGAACTCCAGGCGGAGATGCGAAAAGTCACCTGGCCGAGCCGCAAGTCGGTGCGGGCGACCACGCTGGTGGTCATCGTGACCGTGTTCCTGTTTGCGGCGTACTTCGCCGTGGTCGACACCATCATCGCCCGAGCGATAACCAAGACATTCCAGGTGCTGGCGAAGCAGTCCTAAGGGCGGTGCGGTATGGCAGACGAGGACAAGATCGAGGTCGAGCAGGACGAGGCGGGATCGAAACCGCCGGAGCCTGAGGCCGAGGCCGGGCAGGCGCCGCAGGGGTTCGACGAGAGTTCCCCGCGGCAGTGGTTCATCATCCACACCTACTCGGGTTTCGAAAACAAGGTGGCCGAGTCCCTGCGTGGCCGGGCACAAGCTTTCGGCTTCGCGGACAAGATCGGGCAGATCCTCATCCCCACCGAAGAAGTGGTCGAGGTTCGTGGGGGCAGGAAGGTCACCAGCAAGCGGCTGATGTATCCCGGTTACGTTCTGGTCGAGATGGAAATGAACGACGACCTGTGGCACGCCGTAAAGTCCACGCCGCGGGTCACCGGTTTCGTAGGCGGCGGCAATACGCCGGTGCCGCTGAGCGCCACCGAGGTCAACGATATTCTCTACCGCCAGGCGACGTCGGCCGACAGGCCGCGGCCCAAGCAGACTTTCGAGAAAGGCGAGTCGGTTCGCATCAACGACGGTCCCTTCTCGAACTTCTCCGGCAAGGTGGACGAGGTGAACGCGGAGCGGAACACGCTGCGCGTGCTGGTTACAATTTTCGGCCGCGCGACGCCGGTCGAGCTCGAATTCGGTCAAGTGGAAAAGGTATAGGGTTCCGGAATGGCAAAGAAAGTTACCGCGCAAGTGAAACTGCAGATCCCGGCCGGCAAGGCGACCCCGGCGCCGCCTGTAGGCACGGCTCTCGGGCCGCAGGGCGTCAACATCATGGAGTTCTGCAAGGCGTTCAACGCCAAGACGTCGGCGAAGGACCAGGAAGGGTTGATCATCCCGGTCGTCATCACGATTTTCAGCGACCGCTCGTTCACCTTCATTACGAAGACGCCGCCGGTGCCGGTGCTGATCAAGCGCGCGGTAAGCCTGGCCAAGGGCTCCGCCGAGCCGAACAAGACCAAAGTAGGAACGATCACCGCCAAGCAGGTCGAAGAGATCGCCAAGATCAAGATGCCCGACCTGAATTGCTTCACGCTCGAGGCGGCGATCCACTGCGTCGAAGGCACGGCCCGCAGCATGGGCGTCGACGTAGCCTAGCTCTCCGGTCTTCCCTCCAACCTTCGGAGGCCGCCGATGGCAGCGCGCATCATCCTGTTGCCGTCGCCGATGTTGTTGCTCATTCCGACCGCTCTGCTGGCGGCCGCGAACCGCATTTCCGGGCTCGTGGCCCTGCTTGCAGTCAGCTTCGTGGGCTTCGTTTCGAGCAGGCAGCCGGGGCCAAGGCCTGAGGATCCACCGAGCCGAGTCAAACGAGTCAAACGAGTGCGGCGCGGACGCGAAACGTGATATAACACTGTGATCGGGAGTTTAGGACCCGAAGGCACATGCGCAGTTCGCGTCTGGTTCTGCTGCTATCGCCCCTGCTGCTGGTGTTGCCCCTGGCGTTCCCGGCGTTCCGCACGGCGGACAGGGGGACACAGAGACTCGTCTACCTCGTTCTCAACCTGGCCATCGCCAGACTGACCGGTACTTGCGCGAAGCTGCAGGCCCGGGACGACTTCTGGTGGTGGATCGCCGCGTATCTGTTCCCTTTCATTACCCCGATCGTACTCGCTGTGATGCCGAGCAGGTGGGGCGCGCCGCTCGCTGACTTCAAGCGCGGATTGCGGCCGCGCTGGAACTTCGCCGCCCGGGAAGCACGCGGATCGTTTGAGGATCGGTTCCCCCTTCTGGTGCGGTGCCTGGCGGGACAACCGGAGGCGACTCAAGCCGGCCTGCAGGCGCACTTCCAAGAGGTCAAGGTCAATTTCGAATTCCTGGTGGGAATGAATCGGGACGCCGTCAACTGGCTGGTGTTAGAGGCACAGGACCGCGGGTTCGTCGCATGGACCGGAGTCGTCGAAAATGTTCCCCTGGTCTATGGCGCCGGGTTGGTCCGGCCAAAGGATGTGGATGAGACTACGCGGTGGCTCGGCTCGGCTGGCGCCCCAGGCCAGAAGCTCACCATCGCGTGCCGCGATGCAGGGGGCGCGGTGCGGTTCATCGAGAACCGATTAGGGGAACGGCTTCCCCTTCTGACGCGGTGCCTGGCGGGTCAGCCTGAGGCGGCTCGTACCGCTTTGCACGCATATTTCCAAGGTGTGACGGCCAATTTCGAGTTCCTGATGGGAGTGAATCCGACAGCGGGCACCCGGCTGCTGGCGGAAGCCCGGGAGCACGGGTTCGTCGTATGGACGGGCACCAGTGGAACGACTCCCATCGCCTATGGTGCCGGGACGGTGCCTCCGGGTGCGGAGCAGCAGGCCGGAAGCTGGCTCGCCACGGCCGGCGCCCCCGGAGGGAAGCTCACCATCGCGTTCCGGGATGCAAAGGGCATTCAACGGTTTATCGATCACACTTTCGATCAAGCGGCAGGGGCAGGGGCCTGAGACTCCCCCCGCCGGACTATCCAGACGGTCGAACCCGAGCCTTCCTGTGTTAAAGTATGAATCCTGGACGCGATATCAATGATCCAACGAATTGGGCAGACTGACGGGTTCGACGAAGCCGCGCTGGTCGCCCAGGCACAAACGGGAGGTGAAGAAGCTTTCACCGAGCTGGTCAATCGCTACGAAGGCAACATCTACCGCCTGGCCAGGCACATCACACAGAACCCGGAGGACGCCGAGGACGTTCTGCAAGAGACGTTCCTGAAGGCTTACGAGCACCTGGGGGATTTCCAGGGAAACTCCAAGTTCTACACGTGGCTGGTACGGATTGCCGTCAATCAGGCGCTGATGAAGCTTCGGAAGCG
>DATNLV010000010.1:0-2066 GCA_035602665.1 Bryobacteraceae bacterium
CACCGCGATGGGCGATCCACGCCACCAGGAAAGAGAACGCCACCGCGACCGCCGCCATGAACATCGGCCCGGGATTGCTCGCGCTCATGAAGCTGGGCCAGATGGTCCCTGCCAGATAGCCGCACAGGACACCCATGACCGCCACCATCACTCCGGGGTAGATCCAGTAATAGAGGTGCGACGCCCATCCTACGATGAATTTCGAAAGGCGGGCATAGCGCCAGACATTATCGTGGTTGAGGAAAGACTGCTCGGCGAAGTAATACGAACTGCCGGTTCCTGGGTACAGCTTGGCCAATTCGGCATAGCACAAAGCCGTCGCCAGGCACAGCAGAAGGGCCACGAAGATACCCATCCACATGGACGGAGCGCTGACGCCCGTGGTCGCCTGGATGGCAAAAGTCAGCCACAGAAAGGCCCCGGGCGCGATGAGCGCCATGGCGTTCATCGTCAAGCCGGTCAAGCCTAGAGTCGGTTTCATTTCGACAGGGGTGGTGTCGGCCATACACTTCTCCTCACAAGGTAGATTGTTTTGATCGACGGAGATCACCCAGACTTCCGACAGGGAAGAGCTGCGCTATTGATACAATAAACCGGGCGGGGTGTTCGAACAAAGCGGGAAGTTTCGATGTAGTGGATAAGTGTTTTCTATTGCACGCAGTTGCTGCCGTTCCTGCTTTGCCGTGCCATAGAAAAAATCGATTGGACACGCTTCCCCGTGGGTTCTATCTTGCGGGAGTGGCGACAGGACACTAACTCAATGGAACTGGCGGGATTTCTCTTACTCGTGTCGGGATGGGCGATCGTGCTGGCGGCGGCGGCCCTGCTGAAGACGGTACCCCTGGAGACGCTCTTCGTCCTGGCCGGCGTGGCCACGGAAGTGGTGGGGCTGGTGCTGGTGATTCGCACGCATCTGGCGGAGCGGCCGGCGAGAGGATAACGACGATGGACGCGATGGCGCTGTGCTTTCTCTTCTCTCTGCTGGTTCCGCTGGCCGGGGCCGGCCTCGCGTTGATCAACGCCGGCCTGGGGCGTTCGCGAAGCGCGGCGCATGCCATGCTCGCGTCACTGGCGATCCTCGGCGTGGCAGCGCTGGCGTACTTCGTATGCGGGTTTGCGTTGCAGGGGTCCACTGAGCTGCCGGCGCACGCGGTGACGATCGCCGGGAAGAGCTGGAACTGGCTGGCCGCGGCACCTTTCTTCTTACGCGGCATCTCTCTCGACGGCTCGCCCACTTCCGTGGCGGTGTGGCTCGGCATGCTCAGCGCCGGCCTGGCCGCGCTCATTCCCCTGGGCAGCGGGGCGGACCGCTGGCGGCTGGGAGCGAGCTGCGCCTCGGCCGCGCTGCTGGCGGGATTCACCTATCCGCTGTTCACCCATTGGGTTTGGGGAGGCGGGTGGCTGGCGCAACTGGGCCCCAACAACGGACTCGGCAGGGGCTTCATGGATGCGGGCGGATCGAGCTCCATACAAGCGGTGGGCGGGCTTACGGCGCTATCGATCGCCTGGATTCTGGGGCCGCGGCGGGGCAAGTACGCACCCGACGGGACCCCTTCGGCCATCCCCGGCCACAATGCGGTGTTGGTGCTGTTCGGCTGCCTGGCGGCGCTGATGGGATGGCTGGGGCTGAACTGCGCGGGCTCGATTCTCTACTACGGCATGGCGCCCGGACAAACGATCCTGGTGGCTGTGAATACTCTGCTGGGCGCGGCCGCGGCGGCCCTGGCGTCGGCAGTGGTCACGCGTGCCCGTTTCGGCAAGCCGGACGCGTCGCTTGTCGCCAACGGCTGGGTGGGCGGACTGGCGGCGGGCAGCGCCGGATGCGCCTTCGTGCAGCCGGTGGTGGCGGTTTTGACCGGCGCGGTGGCGGGCATCCTGGTAGTCTTCGCCGTGGAGTGGATCGAGTTGCGCCTGTCGGTTGACGACCCGGGAGGCGCAATTGCTGTGCACGCGATGGGCGGGATCTGGGGCATTCTTGCGGCGGGCCTTTTCGCGGGCGGGCCGGGCCAGTTGGTGGCACAACTGGCGGGCCTGGCTACGTTGCTTGGTTTTGTGCTTCCGCTGAC
>DATNLV010000011.1:0-17387 GCA_035602665.1 Bryobacteraceae bacterium
CAGCCTCTGCCCGACATCAAGCTGCCGCAGCTGCCGATGAAAGAGACGGATAAGGATCCGCCGCGCACGCCGCCGATCTCGGTGACGGGATCGCTCGCGATGCCCGGCGCCGGAGAAGCAGTGCCGGTGGAGCAGCTGAAGGAACTGGAGAAGGCAGGAACGGTGGCGCCGGCGCCGGCTGCGCCGATCAACCTGATCGCAGTGCCGAGCACGCCGGTGCCTCAGAACGCGGGCAGCATGACGTCGCCTATCCCGACGCCGACGACGCCCGCTCCGTAGCGAGGAGAGATGGATCCGCTTCGAATCGGTTTGGTGATCGCCACGCAGGGGTTGTTCCAGGAGGTGCAGGCCTGTCTGAAGAGCCTGCCCGTCCGGGTCCTGCTGCAGCAGCCGGCAATCGGCGACACCTCGGCGTTCCTCGACCAGGTTGAGCAGTTGCGGCTGGACGTCCTCTTGATTGACCTCACGAGGCTGTCCGAGCCCTTTGAAAACGTAGTCCGGCGAATCAAGACCTGCTCCACGCCCCCCCAGATCATCGCGCTGAACGATACCGCGGATCCCGAGGTGATTCTGGGGGCGATCCGGGCGGGTGCGAGCGAGTTCCTTTACCCGCCCATCGAGGCGGGGCTGAGCAGGGCACTGGAGCGTCTCTCGACGGAACGTTCCAAGGCCCAGGCGGCGCCCGGCAGGCACCGCGGCAAAACGCTGGGTTTCATTTCGGCCAAGGGCGGCTGCGGCGCTACGACGGTGGCATCCCACACGGCGGTGGAGATCCAGCGCGCCACCACGCAGGAAGTGCTTCTGGCGGACTTCGACATGGAGTCGGGCCTGGTGGGCTTCCTGATGAAATCGAAGTCGTCCTATACGGTCCTGGACGCTGTCCGCAACGTCCACCGCCTGGACCAAAGCTACTGGAAGGCCCTGGTGTCGAACGGCATTCCTGGATTGGAAGTGATTTCGGCGCCGGCGACGGCGACGTTGCGGGAGCCCCTGGCGGGGGAATCTCTGCGGCACGTGCTACAGTTCACCCGCGGGGTCTACGACTGGATCGTAGTGGACATGGGCCGGGGCCTGAACACGCTCACGGCCAGCGTCCTCGAAGAGATTGACGAGATGTACCTGATCGCGACGCTCGACCTGCCGGCGCTGCACCAGACCAAGCAAGTGGTGCAGGCCGCGCTCGACACGGGCTACAGCCGCAATCGGCTGCGGCTGATTGTGAACCGCGCTCCCAAGCGGATCGATTTCGATCTGGCGCAGGTGCAGAAGGTGCTGGGTCTGCCCATCTTCGAGATGCTGCCCAACTCCTATCCCGAGTTGTTCGAGGCCTACTCGGAAGGCAACCTCCTGTCGGCGGGGACGGAGCTCGGCAAGGCGTTGGGGGGCCTCGCGGTGAAGATAACGGGAGTACAGCCCCCGAACCCGAAGGAGAAGGGAAAGCAGAAGCTGGGTCTTTCGATCTTCTAAACACGCGAGGCGGTGATCCTCGAACCGACGGCTTCCAGGGAGAAGGGCGGCGGCGCCGGCTGATGACGCAGGCGTGAAGCAGGCAGGGAGATGGTAAGCTCCTGCCTCAGCCCCGGTGAAGCCGGGTAGCAACTTGACTTTTTGCAGGGAGGGTTTCGCATCAGATGACAACCAACTTCGCGGTGACGGCCAAGTCCGCGGACTCGGGATGGGTGAACCGGCTGTTCAACGTTCAATCGCCATCGCCCGAGTACCAGGAATTGAAGTTCGCGCTCCACCGCAAGCTGCTGGAGCGAATCAACCTCGAGGTACTTTCCTCGCTGGGTGGCGAGCGCGTTCGCGGCGAGATCCGCGCGGCGGTGGCGAAACTGCTCGAAGAAGAGAGCACGCCGCTGAGCCGGCTGGAGAAAGAGAGGATCACCGAAGAGGTCCTCAACGAGGTCTTCGGACTGGGGCCGCTCGAGCCGCTGTTGCAGGACCCCTCGGTATCGGACATCCTGGTCACGACGCCGCGCCTGGTCTACGTGGAACGCCACGGCAAACTGCACCGCACTCCGGTTGAGTTCAAGGACAACGCCCACCTGCTGCGCATCATCGAGAAGATCGTCTCGCGGGTAGGGCGGCGCGTGGACGAGTCGTCGCCGCTGGTGGACGCGCGGCTTCCGGACGGCTCCCGCGTGAACGCGGTAATTCCGCCGGTGGCTGTCGACGGCCCGCTGCTCTCGATCCGCCGTTTCCGCCGCGATCCAATCCAGCCGGAAGAACTGGTGCGAAACCTGTCGATGACCGAGGGCATGCTGCAGGTCGCGCAGGCTTGCGTGAAGTCGCGTTTGAATATCATCATCTCGGGCGGCACCGGCGCCGGCAAGACCACGCTGTTGAACGTGCTCTCGGGCTATATTCCGGAAGACGAGCGCATCGTCACCATCGAGGACGCCGCCGAGTTGCAATTGCGGCAGACGCACGTGGCGCGCATGGAAGCACGGCCGCCGAACATCGAAGGACAGGGCGCCATCCGCATTCGCCAGCTGGTGGTCAACGCCCTGCGTATGAGGCCGGACCGGATCGTGGTGGGCGAGGTGCGTTCCGAAGAAGCGCTGGACATGTTACAGGCGATGAACACCGGTCACGACGGATCGCTGACCACCATCCACGCCAACAGCCCGCGCGACGCCATCGGGCGACTCGAAGTCATGGTTGGCATGGCCAACGCGAACATGGGTGTGCGGTCGATCCGCCAGCAGGTAGCTTCGGCCGTGGATCTGTTCATTCAGATCGCGCGCTTCAGCGACGGCAGCCGCCGGGTTACGCATCTGACGGAATGCGTCGGAATGGAAGGCGACCAGGTTACGACGCAGGACATCTTCGTCTTCGACAAGACGGGGGTCAGGGAAGACGGAAGAGTGATGGGCCGGTTCCGGCCTACCGGTATCCGCCCGAAGTTTTACGAGCGGCTGAAGTCGGCGGGGATCACGCTGGCTACATCGGTATTCCAGACGGCAGTTGAGATCCACTGAGGCGCACATGAGCACGACATTTCTTGTGCTGACTTTTCTGGTCATCTTCACCATCGTCATGGTGGCGATCGCGGTCGGCCAGAACGTGGTCGAGACAGCGAAGAAGAAAAAAGTCACCGAGATGCTGCAAACCGCCGTGGGCCAGGCCCAGCAGGCGGATACCAAAGTGCTTTTCGACGCGGGCGAGACGGCCTCGGCCGTGATGCAGTTTATCGGCCACTTCAACTTCATCCAGAAATTGGAGGTAAAGCTTCAGCAATCCGGCGTGGGAATGTCCTTGAAGACGCTGTTTCTGGCGATGTTCCTGTGTGCCATACCGGGGGCGCTGCTGGGGGCCAAGTTCAAGTTGCTGGTGTCCACGGAGCTGAGCATAGCGGTGCTGGCCGTCGTTTTCGCCAGCTTCCCGTATCTCTACATCGGCCGGAAAAGGACCAAGCGCATGGCCGCTTTCGAGGAGCAATTCCCGGAAGCGTTGGAGTTCCTGTCGCGCGCGATGCGCGCCGGGCATGCCTTTTCGATTGCACTCGAGATGCTCTCGGAGGAATCGCCGCAGCCGCTGGCAGGCGAGTTCCGCAAGGTGTACAACGAGACCAACCTGGGTCTTCCCATTGAGGTGGCTCTGAGAAACGTCACGGACCGGATGCCGCTGCTTGACCTGAAGTTCTTCGTCGCGGCGGTCCTGTTGCAACGCGAAACCGGCGGCAACCTGGCGGAGATCCTGACCAACCTGGCACATGTGATCCGGGAGCGCTTCAAGCTGAAAGGCCAGGTAAGGTCGGCCAGCGCGCACGGCCGAATGACGGGAACCATTCTGACTCTGATGCCGGTGGCTCTGATGTTCGGAATGCTGGCTGTAGCGCCAGGCTATCTGCAGGGCATGGTGGCCGACCCGCTCGGCCGCAAAATGGTGATCGCCGTGGTCATCGGCGTGGTCCTGGGGCATTTCACCATTCGGAAGATCGTAAACATCAAGGTGTAAGTCATGCTACTCGGCTTAATATTGTTCCTGAGTCTGACGATCGTGATTACGGCGGTGGGCTACTTTTTGTGGGCCCGGCCGTCGCGCTTCCAGAAGCGGCTGGGCTCTCTGGAAGAGCCAACACCGGCGATGACGCTCAACACGTCGGATGCCGCGGGGCGGGCGTGGATCATTCGCGTGGTCGAAACGATTGGCGAGAAGATTCCACTCTCTCCGCAGGAAGCTGGTATGGCGCGGCGGACGTTGATCGCCGCCGGCTACCGCTCCGACCGCGCGGTGACGATTTACTACGGCGTGAAAGTTCTGATGGCGATAGGATTCGTGATTCTCGCCGGCGTCATTTGGGCTAACATCCAGAACCCCATGCTGCGCCTGATGGTTTGGCCGGCTCTCGCAGCGTTGGGCTTTTTCGTGCCCAACCTTGGACTCGACATGCTGGTCAGCCGCCGGCAGGAACGAATCCGGTTCGCTCTGCCCGATGCGCTGGACCTGATGGTGGTCTGCATGGAAGCGGGCCTGGGCCTGGACCAGGCCATCAACAGCGTGAGCAAGGAGCTGCACCTCACGCACAAGGACCTGAGCGACGAGCTTGGCCTGGTGACGCTGGAGATGCGCGCCGGCAAGCGGCGCGTGGAGGCCCTTAAGAACCTGGCGGCGCGAACCGGGGAATCCGAGCTGAGTAAGCTGGTCGCCACCATGGTGCAGGCCGACAGGTTCGGAACCAGCGTCGCCGAGTCGCTTAGAACGCATTCCGATTTCATGCGAGTCAAGCGCCGGCAGGCTGCCGAGGAACGGGCGGCCAAAGTCGGAGTAAAGCTGGTGTTCCCGATTTTCTTTTTCATCATGCCGGCTATCATGCTGGTTGCTGCCGGACCCGGTATTATGCAGATGGTCAGAGGAATGGCTCGGATGGGGAAGGGAACCGGGTAACAGTTTCTGAAGGAGTCTGAGCGCGCATTATTTTAGGAAAGGAGAAATAACGATGACTAGTCAACAAATCCTGCCCGTGGTTCTTTGGGTGGTCGCTGGAGTAATTCTGATCCTGCTCATCATGCGGCGCCGCAAACGTAAGATGCAGGGCTGAGTTAGTGGAGCAAACCTGTCCAGCCTTGGGCAGCGGAGCGCTTCTTCGTGTCCGCGGGTGCCAGTTCAGTCGACCGTGGGGCACGCGCCGATCCGCTGGTCAGGGCAGTTCGAACTGGAGTTGAGGCGGCTGGCGCAGGAAGCCGCAACGCGCGGACCTGCGTCGCCGCCGAAAGCTCCTTTAGCGTGTCCGCCGCGTGCCCAGGGTGTCTACCTCCGGCAGCGCGGGCGCCGGTGTCGGCCCGGCGTGAAGCCAACCGGTGCGTCCTCTCTATCGTCGCGCAAGCCTCAGTTCTGGAGTCTGTACTGCCGCGCCGCCGGGCTCACTAAGCACATCACCACCGCCGCCAGCATGACCAGCGGCACCATGAACGAGCCGGGATAGCGGGCCACCGCCGGCATGTACAGCACCGGCAGCAGCAGAACACCGGCCAGGGCGCGCAGCGGGAGCGCCTTCTCTTTCGCGCCGAGCGCCACCACCAGCGAAGGCAGCAGGAGCAGACAGTCCTGCGTGTAGGTGTGCCGGCCGACGAGCAAGCCACCCGCCAGAATGGCCAGCCATGCGTTCTCCGGAGCGCGCCGGCAGACTTCCCAGACCAGCAACGCCACGACTCCACACATCGCCAGCTCCACGGCCAGGGGCAGCCCGAACACGTAGCAGATGCCGTGCAGGTTGAGCATATACTCCTGGTCCGGGCTCTCGACCGGGCTGAGAATCAGGTGGCTATAGCGATGAATCCAGTCCGGGCCCTGAAGTGCGAAAGATGCCGATATCGCGGTGAGCACGCCGCCGGTGAGCCCGGCCGCGAACCGCCAGCGTTTTTGGGACAGGATCCATATCGGCACCAGAAGGAACAAGTGGAATTTTGCGAGGCACAAGCTGGCGACGACACCGGTGAGCGCCGGGCGGCGGTCCACGAGTCGCGCAACAATCGATAACACGAGCAGCAGGAAAGTGATGTCCTGGCCATTGGCGAACGCTGTCGAGAGAGGAACGGACCAGCAGCAGGCGACGGCCATCGCGCCCCGGTCTTTCCGCGCCGGCCAGAGGATGACGGCCAGCACGACGGCCAGGAGCGAAAGCGCCTGGAACACGACATAGGCGGTGTGGTAGGGCAGCCGGACAAGGGGAACCATGAGCGCGGTGAAAACCGGAAGGCGGGAAACCGGGAGAGCGACGCCGGCCATCCCGGCCGCTTTGACCTGCTCCTGAACGACGCGGGCCGGATCGTAAAGGCCGCGGTCTGTTGCGAGCTTGCCGCCGGCGTAGTAGGCCAGAAAATCGTTGCCTCCGATGACGATCTGGCTGTATTTGTGAGACCACTGCGCGGCATTTGCCACGATGCCCAGAATCGCGATCGCCCAGAGGAACCACTTGGGTGGAAGCGCCCGGCTCGCGGGACCTGTCGGCTCGCTCACGTCGATCTCTCCTTTCCGGCTTTGCCAGATATAGCACACTTGGGATGTTCGGCCCCCTTGGCGGCTGACACCGGATATCATTGATGCTTGCGCCCGGCCGGCGCGTCCGCCGGCGCGAACGGGCGGGGAAAGAGGTATGGAGACGGTGACTCCCAGCGGAGCGGACCGGCGAACCGGCGCGGACAGCGCGCCACGAACCGATCTTGAGAAAGTGCAGCTCGGGGTCATCCTGATCTTGGTCGCGATCTACTTTCTACAGGCCGCCACGCCCCTTCGGCTTCACCCGGATGCCGTGGTATTCCTTTCCACCGCGGAGAGCGCGGAACCCGGAGGCGGGTTTCTGTTTCACGGGCAACCGACGGTGTTTCCGCCGGGATATCCGGCTCTGCTGGCGCTTCTGATCCGATTGCAGATGGCTCATGTCTGGGTGATCGTCAGCCTTAGTGTTCTCGCCCTGGTGACTGGCTTGGTTGCGGTTCGCTATCTGGTACGAGCGGAGGGCTTCGGCGAGGACGTCGCACTCGGTGTTTGCACGCTGTCGCTGCTATCGTTTGTTTTTGTGAAGTACTCCGCGATTCCGTTAAGCGACCCGTTGTTCTTCGGGCTCTCGATGTGCTGCCTGGCCGCGATGAAGCAGCCGCGGTCTTCGGGCTTCCGCTTACGAAGAACGCTTGCGGCGGCGGTGTTGCTCATCGCGTCGGTCGGGGTCCGCAGGGTCGGCGTCGCATTGATTCCCGCGGCGGTGTATCTGCTGGTTGTCGAATACGGCGTGCGAGCGCACTGGATGCGGCTTTCCGTCCAGATGAAGGGCGCCGCGGTACTGGTTGGGGCTGCCGCCAGCGCTTTGCTTGGCTACGTAATCTACGGCACGTCGACGTTGCGGGACTTCACGGGTGCTCTCAAGAACGGCTCGCTCAGTGAGATGGCGGTCAGGATTGTGACTCACCGCCTGAAAGAGCTCGGTGAGATAGCCCTCAATGTGCCGGCTGCCGCGGTGCCGCGGAACGGCCAGAACATTCTGCTGATGGTCGGGCTTCTGGTCTTCGCGCTGGTCTGCGGCGGGGTTCGATTGCGGCGCAAGCAATTCGGCGCGGTCGAAGTGTACTTCATCTCCTACGTTGCGATCCTCTTCGTCTGGCCCTTCGCGGACCCACGCTTCTGGCTGCCCGTGATTCCGCTCCTCATCGCGTACGCCGGGCTTTCGCTGGGACGGCTTGCGCGGCGGGCGGTGGCCCGAGAGATCCTTCGGAGCTACGTGGTTCTGTTCGCGGTAATGGGGCTGGTCGCCCTCGCCACCAGTACCGCGCTGACTTTTTCGGGCTCGAGGTTTCCGGAAGCCTACGCGTACGAGGAGTTCCACTCGACGTACTGCGCGGCATGGCATTGCCAGGGGAGCTTCGATGCGACAAAAGTCGACCAGGACGGACTCCACCTGCTGCGAAGGTACAAGTAGTCAGACGTGTGCGGAGCCTTCGGCGCGCCGTGAGAGCGTGAGCGCCAGCGCCCCGATTCCTACCAGGACCGGCGTGAGAATCTGGATGCCAGCGAACTTGGCGAGGGGCTGCGTGATGATGGCTGCCAGGTACAGCGCCAGCATCCACCAGAGGAACTTCAATCTGCCGGATTCGGCCTGCTCCGGTCGCGGCGGATAGACCACGCCCGCCATCACCAGGGCGCCGATCACGATCAACACCGTATCGTAAATGGGAATCGAGACGTTGACCACCAGCGTCCACGCAACGGTGGCGGCCCACAGCAGACCGTCGGCCTGAGTTCCCGGCGTCGAGCGCGCCCAGCGCCACGCGAGGATCGCGAACCCGGTTCCCCCCAGGATCAACGCCGCCGCGGCGCTCCAGTGCGAATACCCGCCAAACAGAAGCCGGAAGAAGCTTTGAATGTCGACGCACTTGAACACGGAGAGGGGAGACGGATTGAGCGTGGCGAGTCCGGCCCGGAGCCGCAGCGCCTCCAGGTAGGCGACGCATCCTCCATAGCCCACCGCGACGAGCGAGAGCGCCCCCACCACGCAGGCGCCGGCGGAGAAACCGGCCAGGACCCGCCATCGCCTGCCGATCGCCAGCATTGGCACCACCACCAACAGCAGCGGCGGCTTATACAGGCACAGGGCCAGGGCCGCGCCCGCGGCGAACGAACGTGCGGATCGCTGCCAGCGGGTGGAGAGGGCGAAGGCGAAGAAGCCGATCGCCGAAACCTGTCCGCCAGCCAGGCACTCGATGGCGAATGGCGGAAACGAGCAACAGGCGAGAAAGGCGATGCGGGACACTTCGCCGAAGGCTTTGTCCCGCGGCCAGAGAAGCGCAAGTCCTCCCAGATAGAGGGCGAGAGAAATCGCCGTCCACACACCGTAGCTCCACAAGAAAGGCAACCTGGCCAGTGGCCGGAACAACCAGGCCAGGAAGGGAGTGTTGAAGTACGGGGAAAAGAGCTCCGGGGGCATCTCGGGAAGAAGGGCATGATGGAGACGATACTGGAGCTGCTGGTCGTACAGACTTGCGGGCGGATACTCGTTCAGGATCTTGCCGGCGGTGTAGAACGCCACGAAGTCGCCCCCCGGCAGATGGCCGAGGAACTGCCGCCCCCGGGCGGCGGACACCAGCGACAGAGCAACCAGAGTGGCCGTGACCGAGAGCGCGGTCCAGCATGCCAGCCGGATCTCCGGGACTCCGGGTGGAGCCCCCAGCAGAGAGCGCGCCATGTGCGCGAACGTGGATGGCCGCGGCGGTGACACATCAGGCATGATACCGCGCGTCATCCCGCCGGAGCTCACGATTCACGGATCAGCGCGCGCCCAGGCGGCTGCGGAGGACCAGGGCGAGCGTCTGCCGGATGGTTCTGCCGACGCGCATCTTGGTGGCTCCTTCTTTGAGGTCGTATCGGAGGATGAACGGCACTTCGCCGAAAATCGGCCGGAGCGGGCGCAGCTTCAAGAGGATTTCCGCCATGCAGTGGAAGCCTTCCGCTTCGATGAAGCGGTCGCCATAAGTTGCCAGCGCGGTCTTCAGAAGGGTCGCGCGATAGGCGCGGTACCCGCACGTGAAGTCGCGCACGCCGGTTGTCGGGAACACAATGCGGAACATCCAGGATGCGCCCAGACTCACCAGAACGCGAAAGGTCGAAAGCCCGCACACGCGCGAGCCGGGCCGGTATCGGGAGGCGATCACGACATCATGCCCCTCGTGAATCGCCTGCACCATGCGCGGGATCAGCCCGGGGTTGTGCGTCTGGTCGGCGTCCATGGTGACGATCACGTCGCCGTCGCCAGCCAGCTCCGTTGCCAGTCTCAGGCCATCGCGGATGGTGGCGCCCAAGCCCTGATTCTTGGGATGCCGCACCAGCACAAGCGGCATGGCGGACTCGCGTGAGGCGATCGTTGCGGCGGTCTGGTCCACGCTTCCGTCATCGACAACGATGACGCGGTAGGGCACGGCCGCTTCGGCCATCGCATCCCGGATGGAATCGAGCAGGGGTCCGAGATTGCGCTCCTCATTGTATGCGGGCAATACGATGGCCAGAGCCTTGCGCCGCGACGGGTTCTCGAATGCGAGAGGTGTCATCCGGCTATCGGCGACAGGGGGTGTCAGACCGACCTCCCTCGGTGCTGGCGGCGGCAGCGAAGCGCGGCGCTTCGGCGGCCCGTCATCGCAGGAACGCCTGGAGGCCGAGCAACAGGCAGCAGCCAAGGGCGATGACGGCTCCCTGCGGCAGGCGGAACGAGAGCGGACTTTTCACGTCGAATTCCTCGCTCTTGAGGTGAGGGGCGCGGAAGTGGAGCATCTCGCCGACGATGCTGCCTACATTGCGCAGGGTCTTGCGGAAACGGCCCGCGCCGAGCATCAGGATCAGGGCCAGGACGCCGCCCAGGATGCCGGAGAGGATGAAGATGGCGACCCAGTCCCTCCAGCCCACCAGAGCGCCGACGGCGGCCAGCATCTTCACGTCGCCCGCTCCGCGAGCGTGCAGCAGGTAGAGGGGAAAGTTGAGGAGCAGGGCGAGGGCTACCGCGAGTCCAGCGTCGCCCAGGCCGTGCCAGAACGGCGTCTCCAGGAAAGCGTTGAGGGCGAAGCCGACCAGCACGCAGGGCAGCGTGAGCCAGTTCGGAATACGACGATAGCGTATGTCGTAATAGCTGGCGATGAGAACGACAACGGCCAGCAAAACCTGCACGGTCCAAGGAAGAGTTCGAAGCATGGCTTGAGTCCGCAAGTATACTACGCGCCACGGGGCCCAGGGGTCAGCCGGTCTCGATCTCGACCAGTTTGTTCCTCGATGCCGCACCCGACTTAATGCGGAGGCGCGATTTGGGAACGCCGTAGTGTCCGGCCAGGCGCGCGATCAGCTCTTCGTTCGCGCGGCCTTCGATGGGCGGGGATTTCAGGTGAACCGTGAGGCTGCCGTCGGGCGCTTCCTCGATGCGCGGGTTCTTCGAGTTGGGCTTGACCTTGACGCGGCGGATCACGTGGGCAGCCCCCCCAACTCCATCAGACTCTCCTTCAGGAACCCAAGGATGCGGTCGGGCGTGGTCAGGCCGTCGAGCGGGAGGCGCAGGACGCCGGCGGGAGTGAATTGGGCCGCTCGCGTGCTGCTGACCAGCGCCATGAGCCGGGCGGGATCCACTTTCGATTCGGCGTGGAACTTGACGTTCAGGACGCCCTGGCGACGATCGATATGCTCCACGCCGATGCGCTCGGCGAGGCTCTTGACCACGGAATATTCGAGCAGGTAGGACACAGCCTCGGGCGGCGGGCCGTAGCGGTCGGCCAGCTCTCCGCGGATGCTGTCGGCCCGCTCCGCGGAATCGGCCTCGGCGACGCGCTTGTAGGCGCGCAGGCGCTGGTGCTCGTCGGCGATGTAGTCGGCGGGGATGCGCAGGTCCAGGCCCAGGTTGATGTTGGCGTGGATCTGGACAGGGACCTCCTCGCCCTTGATCTCCTGCACCGCTTCCTCGAGCATGCGCACGTACATGTCGAAGCCCACGGCGTTGATGTTCCCGTGCTGCTCGCCGCCCAGCAGGTTGCCGGCGCCGCGAAGTTCAAGGTCGAGCGCGGCAATCTTGAAACCGGCGCCCAGGTCGCTGAACTCCTTCAGCGCCGCCAGGCGTTTGCGCGCCAGCTCGCTGAGCTCGGTGTCGGTGGGAATTAGTAAGTAGGCGTAGGCACGGCGGTTCGAGCGGCCCACGCGGCCGCGCAGCTGGTAGAGCTCGCTGAGGCCGTAGCGCTCGGCGTTCTCGATGACCATGGTGTTGGCCAGCGGAATATCCAGGCCGTTCTCGACGATGGTGGTGCACACCAGAACATCGAACTCGTGACGCATGAAACCAAGCATCACCTTCTCGAGCTCGGCCTCGCCCATCTGGCCGTGGCCCACGCCGATGCGTGCCGCCGGCGCCAGTTCCTGAATCTGCGCCGCGCGCGACCAGATGGAATCCACGCGGTTGTGCAGGAAATAGACCTGGCCGCCGCGTCCCAGCTCCTGCTCGATGGCCGTCTTGATCAGGCCGGGTTCGAAGTGGGCCACCACGGTCTGGATCGAGAGGCGGTCCTTGGGCGGCGTCTCGATGACCGAAAGGTCGCGCAGGCCGAGCAGCGACATGTGGAGGGTGCGCGGAATGGGCGTGGCCGTCATGGTCAGAACGTCCACGTTCTTCTTCATCTGCTTCAGGCGTTCCTTGTGACGGACGCCGAAGCGCTGCTCCTCGTCGACGATCAGCAGGCCGAGGTCGCGAAACTCGACGTCCTTCGAGAGCAGCCGGTGCGTGCCGATGAGGATGTCAACCTTGCCGTCGGCCGTATCGGCGAGGACCGCTTCGATCTCCTTTTTGGAGCGGAAGCGGCTCAGCATCTCGACGCGCACGGGGAAGGGGGCGAAGCGGCGGCGGAAGGTTTCGTAGTGCTGGAAGCAGAGGACCGTGGTGGGGGCGAGCACGGCCACCTGCTTGCCATCGCCCAAGGCCTTGAAGGCCGCGCGCATGGCCACTTCGGTTTTGCCGTAGCCGACGTCGCCGCAGAGCAGGCGGTCCATAGGCTGCTGCTGCTCCAGGTCGCGCTTGATGTCGCGGATGGCGGTGAGCTGGTCGTTGGTCTCGGTGAATTCGAAGGCGTCTTCGAACTCGCGCTGCCAGTTGCCGTCGGCCGAGAAGGCGAAGCCTTCGGAGAGCTTGCGTTCGGCGTAGAGCTTGAGAAGCTCGTCGGCCATGTCGCGCATGCGGGCCTTGACGCGAGTCTTTGTGCGGGCCCAGGTGGCGCCGCCCAGGCGATCGAGCGTGGGCGCCTGCTCGCCCGCGCCGCGGAATTTCTGGATCAGGTCCATGCGGGTGAGCGGCACGTAGAGGCGCGACTCGCCCGCGTATTCGAGCAGCATGTAGTCGCCGCTCTGCTCGCCTTGCGCGATCTGGCGGAGGCCGAGGAAGCGCCCGACGCCGTGCTGCTCGTGGACCACGTAGTCGCCCGGCTTGAGGTCGGCCAGGTCGGCGGCAAACGCGCCCAGGCTGCCCTTGGACGCGGGCGCTTTGGCGCCCCACTCGGAGGCGCCGAACAAATCCTCCGAGCCGAAGACCGTCAGCCGCTCATCGGGAAACGTCACGCCGCGCCGGACCAGGCCTCGGACCAGGTGCGTGCTGGCCACGGAGCCCGCCAGGTACGCGCGCTCGGCCAGGTAGGATGGCGTGGAGCCCGAAGGCTCCAGGCCGAGTTGGAAGGGGACCGAGTACTCCTGCAAGATTTCGGCCAGGCGCTCGAGCTCGCCGTTGGTGGCGGCGAAGAAGGCCACGCGCCCGCCCTTTTCAACGATGCCGCGCGCCTCGGCGACGGCCACCTGGACGTTGCCCTGGAACGTCATGGCGGGGCGCGTGGCGATGTGGAGCGCAGCGGCGTCCGGCGAGATCTCCAGTTCGCGCAGCGCCACCTGGGCCCACGGCGACGCCTGCGCCTCGAACTCTTCCCAGCGGAAGAAGACCTTCCCCGGCGGGACCGGCGTCTCGCGCTCGGCGTCTTCCAGGCGCTTCCACAAGCGCTCGGCCGCGCCGCGCAACTGCTCCGGTTCGTCCCACAGAACCACTGGACGCTCGACCAAGTTGAGCAGCGAGCCGGCGCGCGGACGAGCGAGCGGCACCAGCAGCTCCCAGCCGGGGAAGGGCTCCCCGGTGTCGGGGATCGGGAGTTCGGCCGCTTCCGAGATCTCCGTGAACAGCTTGTGCGACTTCGGGTATTCGATGAGGGGCAGGAGCGTCGCCTCCTGCACCTTGACCACGGAACGCTGCGTGTCAGGCTCAAAGCGGCGCATCGATTCGATCTGATCGCCGAAGAACTCGATGCGGTAGGGGCGGCCGGCATCGGGCGGGAACACGTCCAGGATGCCGCCGCGCACCGAGTACTCGCCGGCCATCTCGACCGGCTCGCGGCGCTCGTAGCCGATGCTGTCCAGATGCGCGACGACGTCCTCGAACGCGATCTCTTCGCCGGTGCGTAGGGTGAGGGCGAGCTGGCGATAGAAGTCGGAGGGCTCGGTGCGGAGCAGCGCAGAGGCTACGGGCGTGACGGTGAGCGGCACGCGCTCGGTGGCCAGGCGCCACAGGCTGCGAGCGCGTTGCTGGCTGATTTCGGCGTGGGGAGAGAGGCGCTGGCCGGGCAGGACGTCGAGAGCGGGCAGAAGCTGCGGGTGCGGGATGCCGCGTCCCGAAACCAGCAGCTCAAAGAATGTTTCGATGGATTCGGCCAGCGCTTCGGCTTCGCGGTTGCCATCCACCACGATGACCAACGGCCGCTCCAGCGCCTGCCAGAGCAGCACGGCGTAGAGGGCCTTGGCGGTGGTGGTGAGGCCGGAGAGGCCGAGCCGGGGAGAAGCGTCGGCTTCGTGGGCGGCCAAAAGCGAGCGCACCAGTTCCTGGAACGCGGGTTGGCGTCCCAGCCCGTTGAAGAGGTCTCGAATGGCGGGATGAGTCAAAGCGGCTTACGCGAGAGTATCGCTTCCACGATTCCAGTGGTGGAGTAGCCGGGCTCGAGAGCGAGCGTCAGAACCTTGCCGCCCGCGGCTTCCACTTCCTCGCGGCCCGCCACCCAATGAGCCCAATCGGCTCCCTTGACCAGTATATCGGGCAGCACGGCGGCGATGAGCTCGCGCGGCGTGTCTTCGTCGAACAGCGTGACGGCATCGACGGCGGCGAGCGCGGCGCCAAGCGCCGAGCGGTCCCGTTGGCAGACGATCGGGCGGCTGGGACCTTTGAGGCGGCCGACGCTGGCATCGCTGTTGAGCGCCAGGATCAGGACGTCGCCCAGCGACCGCGCTTGTTCGAGCAGGCGGATGTGACCGGGATGGAGGATATCGTAGCAGCCGTTCGTAAACACGACGGTTTTCCCCTGGCGCTTCCATTCCGCCCGGGCGGCGACGAGTTCCTCGCGTGTGTAGCGGCGGCCCACGGAGTTCATTATGGCGCGGGAAAGGCGCCCGTCGCTCATCGAGGCACTTGGGGTTTGCGGAGAAGGTAGACTATAGCGATGTCCTGGAGGCTTCTGCTTGTTGGAATTGCAGCGACCGTAGCCTACGGCGCGCAACCTGGCGGCCTGTCGGCATTTTACGTGGTTTCAGACTCCTCCGCCGGTGCTGGACTCTATTTTCGTGTCGTTGAAGTCCATGCGGACGGATCGGATTCGCTCGTCCGTTACGTGCGCGTTGCCTCGATGAACGTTTACTGTCCCCGAATGGTCGTTCAAGCCGCAGAGACGAGAGTGCATGGCGTGTCTCCTGCGCAACTGGTCAAGGACAACAATCCGTGCGCCGTCAAGCCGAGGGACCTTCGCACGGCGCTGAGAGAATACCCTCAGAAGGCTGGAATTCTTGAGAACGTCAGTGTTGGCATCGTCGCGCAGTGCGGCTCATCATCCGTGTCTTTTGGGCTGCCCGTCCCCGGAAACGTGAGTTTGGAGCGACTGCGGCAGGTCCATCCCGAAGTGGCGCGTTTATGGGACCTCGCTTCGGAGGTCACTCGTTCGGCATTTGGGGCAGCGGAGATGTTTCTTGACCGCACGGAAGATGAGGATCTCGCGCTCCAGCGCACAGGAGAGAAACTGGTCCCCGAGTTGGTGTCTGGCCGGTACGACGCCGGGCTGGCTTCAGCGGTCAAGGTGGGCGGGGGCAGGTGGAGTTCCCCGCCGAGTTTTCGGTCCTTGTTGGGGAGCTACGGTGGGCCGGTGAGCAAGACAGAAGCGAGCACGGTTCCACAGCTACTGAACGCACAGGCTTACCGGTTCAGCCATTTCGTTGCCCCAAAGTACCCCCCTATCGCGTTGGCTGCTAGAGTTCAAGGCAAATTGGAATTGCGGCTCGACGTGGATCGGGCGACCGGCGAGGTCCGGAACGTCGTGGCCACCTCCGGGCACCCGCTGCTGCAACCGGGCGGGATTGAGGCAGCGAAGCAGTGGCTCTTTTTGCCGAACTCCGTTGAGGCGACGCCCGTCAGAGTGACGTTGGAGTTTGCGCTCGGATGCCCGTGAGCCCTGCAGCCGCGTGCCGCCGCTCCTACGGCCGAGCACCGAGGGCCCCTACGACGCCTTCCTGAAGCGCTTCACGGTGATGTCACCCTCGCGCCGGCGGACCTGGGCCAGGTCGTAGTTCATCTGGAGACGCAGCCAGAATTCCGGTTCGCTGCCAAAGGCCTTCGAGAGCCGGACCGCCATTTCGGCCGAGACGCCGGCCTTACCATTCACGAGGTTGTTCAATGCCTGGCGGGTCACGCCAAGGATCTTCGCGGCCTCAGTTACCGTGAGGCCGAGCGGTTCGATGCAGTCGTAACGGACGATTGCACCGGGATGAGACGGGTTCTTCATGGGCATAGATGCACCCCCTTAGTGGTAATCGAGAAGATCGACATCGAAAGCGTCGCCGTCCTCGAACCTGAAAATGATTCGCCAGTTGCCGCTCACAGTCACGGACCAGAAACCAGCCAGGCTGCCTTTGAGCGGATGCAGGCGATAGCCGGGAAGGTCGAGCGCCTGGGGCGACTCGGCGGCGTCCAGGGCGGAGAGGACGCGCCGCACCTTGTCGCGCAATGCCGGAGCGATCCGGCTCGGATCATCGTCTTCGTGCAACCGCCTGAGACCCCGATGGCGGAAGCTTCGGATCACACCCGATTGTATAGTGACAAGTGTCGCTTGTCAACCGCTCGACAGGAGGAGGGCTGAAGGCTCGCGCGCCAAAGAGGTACGCTGGTCGGGTGGCGTGGACGAAGATCCTGGTGCGGGGGACGAACTGGCTCGGCGATGCCGTGATGTCGCTGCCGGCGCTGCGCGCGCTTCGACATCGGCTGCCGGAAGCCCGGATCACCGTGCTCGCACGGGGCTGGGTGGCCGATCTGTACCGGCGGGAGCCCTCGGTGGACGCGGTTCTCGTTGAGCCGCAGAAATGGCGCGCGCTCCGGGAAGAGCACTTCGACGCCGCGATCCTGTTTCCCAATTCGTTCCGAACCGCGCTCGAGGCGCGGCTGGCCGGGATTCCGCGCCGTATCGGATACGACCGCGACCGGCGGGGTTTCCTGCTCAGCGATCCCATCGCGGTTCCGAAGCCGGGCGAAACGCCGCCGCACGAGCGCTTCTACTACCTGGAGTTGCTGCGGCGAGCGGGCATCCTCGACGCGCTGCCTTCGGCCGAGCCGATCGTGCTTCACGGTGCGGAGGAGGCACGGCGGGCCGGGCTCGCACTCTTCGAGCAGATGGGAATGAAGGGGCCCGTCGTGGGTGTCAGCCCGGGCGCGCAAAACAGTCGCGCCAAGCAGTGGCTCCCGGAACGGTTCGTGGAGAGCGCGATGGGCGTCGCGGGCGCGCTGGGAGGCGGGGTCGCGATTTTCGGCTCGGCGGCGGAGGGCGCCTTGTGCCAGGGGATGGCCGAGGCGCTGCGGCGCGCGGGCGTCCAGG